>JAFVDC010000130.1 GCA_017478685.1 Bacteroidales bacterium
CAACCTGATCCTTGGCACCAAGGCCGTGAGGACATCCATGTCCGGCGTCACCCCTGAATTCCAGGCGATTGAAAAGATAATCCTCCAGAAAGGACGGTTCATCAACCCGCTGGACCTCAAGGAGCAGCGGAAGGTGGTGGTCCTGAGCACCAAGCATGAAAAGGAATTCGGCGGCGGAAACCTCCTTGGCAGGTGGATCAACATGCACGGATTTTCCTTCAAGGTAATAGGCATAATCCAGAGCGACGAAAGCGACTGGAGGGCATCGGCCTATATCCCATACACCACCATGAAAGGCATTTTCTATCCCGGAGATGAAATAGGGCAGATTTCCCTCACCTTCAACGGGATACACAACCTCAAGGAGAGCCTGGAGTTTGAAGACAAATACACGGCCCGCCTCAAGACCCACCACGACGCCGCACCCGAGGACCCCAACGCCGTTTGGGTGTGGAACCGCTACTCCCAGAACGCCCAGATAAGCCAGGGGCAGAGGCTCATCTCCATCGGCATGTGGATCCTTGGCCTTCTAACCCTTGTGAGCGGCATCGTGGGCGTTTCCAACATAATGCTCATCTCCGTGAAGGAGCGCACGCATGAATTCGGCATCAGAAAGGCCATCGGGGCAAAACCCCGCAAGATCCTCGGCCTCATCATTGCCGAAAGCGTAAGCATCACGGCCTTCTTCGGCTATCTGGGGATGGGCCTTGGAATGCTGGCGTGCGAGATAATGGACAAGACGTTCGGGGCCCGCACCATGGACCTTGGATTTGACACCATAAAGATGATGGCCAACCCCACCGTGGGCCTGGACGTTGCCATAGAGGCCACCCTGCTCCTTATTGTAGCCGGTACCCTGGCCGGGCTCATCCCCGCCTGGAAGGCCGCCAAAGTTAAACCCATTGAAGCGCTGAGGGCCGAATGAGAATAGACAGGGACACATTCAGGGAGATACTCGACTCCCTCCTCAGGAACCGCTCCAGGAGCCTTCTCACCGGCTTCGGGGTGTTCTGGGGCGTATTCATGCTCATGATACTCTCCGGCGGCGGCAACGGCTTCAGGGAACTCCTGGAAAAGAACTTCGAGGGCTTTGCCCACAACACCTGCATAGTATTCCCCTCAGAGACCACCAAACCGTACAAGGGTTTCCAGAAAGGCCGATACTGGAGCATGAACCTCACGGACGTAGACCGTGTAAAGAACATGGTCCCGGAGCTGGAGACCGTCACTCCCCTCATGAGCCTCTGGGGCAAAAGCGTCTCCAACGGAGACCGGCTCATAACAGCCTCCGTAAAGGGCGTGCGCCCGGATTACTCCAACATAGAAACGCCAAAGATAGTTTACGGAAGGTACATCAACTGGATGGACCTCAGTGAAGACAAGAAGGTGTGCGTAATAGGAAAGAAAGTGTACAAGACCCTGTTCCCGGAGGGCGGAGACCCCTGCGGAAAGAAGGTCCTGATGGACGGAGTGTACTACCAGGTGGTTGGCGTAGACTACAACGAGGGCAACATAAACGTTAACGGAAGGGCCGACGAATCTGTCACCCTCCCCCAGAGCACAATGTCCCGGACATACAACTTCGGCAACCGGATAGAACTCCTGTGCTTCACGGCAAAGGAGGGCGTGGAGATGTCTTCCATAATGCCGCGTGTCCAGGCCATTGTCTCCAGGGCGCATTATGTCCACCCTGAAGACAACCAGGCGCTCATAATGATAAACACGCAGGTGCTCTTCGGCATAATAGACAACCTGTTCAAGGGCATCAACTTCCTGGTGTGGCTCATTGGCATAGGGACGCTGCTCGCCGGAGCAATAGGCGTTTCAAACATCATGATGGTGTCCGTGAAGGAGCGCACCACGGAAATCGGCATACGCCGCGCCATCGGGGCCACACCGCAGCAGATCCTTTGGCAGATCATTGCCGAAAGCATTGTGCTTACGCTTGTGGCGGGCCTCATGGGAATAGTTGCCAGCGTGCTTATCCTGGCGGCCGTGGAGCTTGGAATGACGGAAGACGGTATCCTGAAGGCCACCTTCCAGGTTTCGTTCAGCGTTGCCATAATCGCAGCCCTGCTGCTTAGCGTACTTGGCTCCCTGGCCGGGCTGGCCCCGTCGCTCCGCGCCATGGCCATCAAGCCCGTAGATGCAATGAGAGACGAATAAAAAACAGTTTAGATATGAAAAAATTCGGTAAGTATTTAATGATTTTCCTGGCCGCAGTGCTGTTCATAGGAACATTCGTGTACCTTTTCCAGCGCTCCCGCCCCAAGGAGGCGCTCTATGAAGAGCAGGTTGCCGGGAGGGGGAATGTGGTGCGTTCCACCGTGGTCACCGGCAAAATCCAGCCCCGCGACGAAGTGAACATCAAGCCCCAGATAAGCGGCATCATCACGGAACTTCTCAAAGAGGCCGGCCAAACCGTGAAAAAAGACGAGATAATCGCCAAGGTGAAGGTGATTCCTGACATGGGACAGCTTAGTTCGGCCCAAAGCCGCGTGCGCCTTGCCGAAGTAAACCTGAACCAGGCCAAGACAAACTACAACCGTGAGAAGGCCCTCTTTGACAAGGACCTTGTGAGCGCCGACGAATATGAGAAGGTTCTGCAGGCCTACAATCAGGCCAAGGAAGAACTTGCGGGCGCAAAGGAGGCCCTGGAGATTATCCGTGACGGCGTTTCGTCGTCAAATGCCAGCGGCAGCTCCACCCTTGTGCGTTCCACCATTTCCGGCCTCATCCTGGACATTCCCGTGAAGGTGGGTAACTCCGTCACCCAGTCCAACACCTTCAACGACGGCACCACAATTGCCACCGTGGCGGATATGGACGACCTCATCTTCGACGGCAACATAGACGAGACCGAGGTAGGCCGCCTTACAACCGGCATGCCCGTAAAGATATCCCTGGGAGCCCTCCAGGACCTTACCTTCGACGCCGTGCTGGAGTACATCTCCCCTAAGGCCACGGTGAACAACGGCGCCAACCAGTTCGAGATAAAAGCCTCCGTGAAAATCCCCTCCGGCATCACCATCCGCTCCGGCTACAGCGCCAACGCGGAGATAGTGCTTGATGAAGCCTCGGATGTTGTCACGCTTCCTGAATCGGCCATCATGTTTGAAGGAGAAAAGACCTATGTGATGGTGAAGGAGGCCGATGGTTATGTTCGCCGCGATGTTACCACAGGACTTTCCGACGGCATCAACATAGAGGTGAAAAGCGGCATCAAGGAAGGAGACACGGTGCGCGGAGCACAGATAATAATCAAGAAGCAGTAGTCCGTTATGAAAGCACTTTTACTGGCACTTGCGCTTACCACGCAGCCCACGGATTCACTTCCGGACCTCGGCCACCCCTGGACCCTCAAGGAATGCACTCAGTGGGCCTTGGAGCACAACCTCACCGTTACGGGGCAGAAACTCCAGGCCGAAAACCGGAACATAGAGCGCAACACGGCCGAAATGTCCTGGCTGCCAAGCCTCAACGGCCAGGTGAGCGAGAACATGAGCTTCGGCCGCGGCCTTGGCGGAAACAACACATACGAGTACGGAAACAGCGCCACCACGGGCATTTCCGTGGGGTCTTCCATGACGCTTTTTGACGGACTTGCAACGCCAAACCGGATTAAGCTTGCGCGCATTAACCTGGATGCGGCTACGGAAGACCTTGAGAAAGCCCGCGACGACATCCGTGTAGCTGTTGCCAAGGCTTATGTCCAGGTCCTGTACAATCTTGAGATAGAGGATGTTGCACGGCATCAGGTGAGCATCGACTCCCTTCAGGTTGAAAGGCTTTCAGGCATGATGGGAGTTGGAAAGTCCTCCAAGGCCCAACTTTCCCAGCAAAAGGCGTCTCTGGCCCAGAGCAAGGTTACGCTGGTGCAGGCGCAGAACAATGTCCGCGCCGCGGTCCTGGACCTTGCGCAGCTGCTGGAACTGCCGTCATGGGACGGTTTTTCCATTGTACGGATTACCCCTGATGCACCCTCAAACATTGTCCTTGGGCACCCGGACGACATCTACGCCGACGCCGTCATGGACCGTCCCTCCATCAAGGCCGAAGAACTCCGCCTGCAGGGCACGGAACGCTCCATAGAGATTGCAAAGAGCGGATACTACCCATCCCTGTCGCTTTCGGCCGGGCTTGGGACCAACTACTA
This sequence comes from Bacteroidales bacterium, assembly GCA_017478685.1. The sequence goes on from JAFVDC010000130.1 coordinate 4,157, forward strand.
TTCCACTTTCGGGACCGCAGGGTTCTGGGACCAGTTGGGGGCCAATTTCTCGCAGTATGTGGGGCTGTCCCTGAACATTCCAATCTTTAACAAGTTCCAGGTCAGGAACCAGGTCCGTTCGGCCAAAATCCAGCAGGAGGCACAGAAGACCCAGCTGCGCCGCGTGCAGCAGAGCCTGTACAAGGAGATTTACCAAGCTTGGAACGGAGCCGTTGCGGCACAGGCCAAATACGACGCCTCGGTTGAGGCAAGCGCCGCCGCCCAGGATGCGTTCTCGCTGGTGGAAGCCCGCTACGAGGCCGGCGCCGCCACCATCACGGAGTTCTCCGACGCCCGCAACCGCATGATGAAGGCCCGGTCGGACCTTGTCCAGGCTTCCTGCGAGTACCTGTTCCAAACCGCCCTTGTGGGCTTCTACCGCACCGGCACGCTGGAGCTGTAGCCACCGCTATTGGTTCCCCTTTATGTTTCTCCCCTGGCGGTGCAAACCAAGGCGCTGATTCTCAGTTGTTTATGTAATAATCTACCAGAATTTTTTCTGGTAGATTATTTTGTAAATGCCTGATTGTTAGGTAGATAACCTGCACTCCCGGGGGAGAAAAGATGTGGCGGGCAATGACTTACACGAAAACAGGCGTTTTTGTGTGGCTAGTTGCCCAAATGGGCAGAGACAAACACGTTTTCGGCCATTTTTGCGCGTCTCGTTGCCCGGCAGG
>JAFVDC010000131.1 GCA_017478685.1 Bacteroidales bacterium
CCAGATGACAAAGGCCTACATCTTCAGCGCGAAGGGCCAGACAGAAAACTTCTGGCGCACCTACGAGTCCATTATCCGGGACCCTCTTTACCTGGGGCAGACCGACGACGACACCCGCACAGCGCTGGACATCACCTACCTTCGCTCCAAAGGGCTCCTTCAGGAGGCTCTTGAGAAGGCCGATGCCCTTGGCACCATCCGCGCCCAGCTGGAGCACAAACACGGCATTTACGCCGACATGGGGGCCTATGACAACGCCTATTCGGCCATTTCGTCCCTGATGCATGAGAAGGACTCCGTTTACATCAAGGTGCAGAACGAGGACCTTGCCATCCTGGATGCCGAAATGAACAACGCGCAGCTGCGTGAAGAGGCCCAGAGGCTCAAGGCCCGCAACCAGATAACCATCCTCCTGGGCTTCCTGGTGATGTTTGCGATAGCCTTTGCATCCATCCTCATCCAGCAGTGGCAACTCAGGGAAAACCTTGAGGAAATGCGCCGAAAGAACTCCCAGGCCCTCAAGGCCCGCCGCGCCTTCCAGAAGGCCATGGACGCCAAGGAGGCCGAAAACGAATACAATTTCAAGCTGCTTAAAAACCGCACCACAAACATCCTCACAGATTATGAAGATTTCCTCAATAGTTAAGCTTCACCGCGCAGAGATTTCGGCCCTTGTCATGTTCCTTGCAGGGGCCACTCTGGGGCTTCTGGGCCTTATCCAGAAAGTGCCGCTGGTGGTTGGCATCTTCGGCATTGTGATCCTTGCATCAGGGCTGTTTTACTTCTGCCTCCGCTACAGCTCGGAGAAAGTGTACAAGCAGTACTACAAAGACAGCTACGACATTGAGCACGAGACCATTGAGGAAGAAATCCTCAAGTCCATGCGCTACCACCGCTACCAGGAGGCCGTCCTTGCCCGCTACGAAAGCGCCTGCCGTGACCTTGGCCTTGTGGACGAGCAGAAAGACTGGCTCCTGGACCTTCTCATGGCCGCCAAGAACAAAGTGGACGAAGAACTCAACGCCGAAGGCGGCGGGCACATTTAATTTGCAAATTCAGTTTTTTGTTGTATCTTTGCATTCCCAAAATGAGGGCGGTTAGCTCAGCTGGTTCAGAGCACCTGCCTTACAAGCAGGGGGTCACTGGTTCGAATCCAGTACCGCCCACGAAAAAAGGACTGATTTTCATCAGTCCTTTTTTCGTGGATATCGGCCTTGAAACTATTTCTTTTTAGGCTGAATGTAGCGGACGTAGCCAAACTGGATACCAATGATGTCAAAGACGTTGGTGGCGCGGTCTACCCTGAAGAAGGACATCTTGCCGCCGCCGGGAACGGACACCACTTCATAAACGGGATCGCCGTCGGCATCTAGAACCGTTGCTCCTGTATCGTCTTTCTTCACAGCCTCATACTGCCTTACGCTGTCCTGCCAGGCACCGTTCCAGGACAGGCCTATGATGGGAACGCTGATGGTGATGGCACTGTTGTCCGGGAACCTTACGGCAAGGCCGCCGGCAAGGTCTATACCCACCTGACCGGTCTGGGAAGTACGGGTTTTACCAAGTTTCTCGGGGTTCAGCGGAGAGGAGAACGTATTGCCGTACTTTGCATACAGGCGTCCCTCGCCAAATACACCGAAAGTCCTTGAGCCAAAGAAAGAGATGTACTTTCTGGCCGAAAAAGCAAGTCCCCAGTTATGATGGATCATGTGACGCGAAGATATTGCCACGTTTGCCACGCTTGAGGCATCTCCAAGCCACTTGTAAAGAGCCGGGAGCACCTCCCTGAAATCCAGGTTGAGGTTGGTGTCGGCCACATAACCGCTGTAGAGGATGTTGGCGCCAAGGGCAAGGTCATCGGCCACAAACCAGGAGAACCTGGGGGCGACGTTCCAGTAGTGCAACTTGCCGGTTCCCATATTGAGGAGGGAAAGGATGGAGAAGCCGTCTCCTTCTGCGTAACCGGAGGCGTTGAAGTTGTAGTAACTGCCGCTGACACCTATGGAGCGGCCACCTTTCTCAATAAAGGTCACGCGCCCTTTCTGGGGGTCCGTGAAACGGTCCAGTACGCCGTCGATGGGGCTCTGGGCAAAAGCCTCCAGGCCAAGGAGCATGAAAGCCGCAGCAATAATCTTTTTCATTTTGCAAGGTGAGTTTATGGGTTATTCGTCTTTGATCATATGAACGTCGCATTGCGGGAACGGGATGGTAATTCCAGCTTCGTTGAGGGCGTTGTAAATCACTTCTTTCTCCTTGTCAATGAGGCCTGCACGCTCCGGAACCAGCACAAACTGCTTCACGGCAATCTCCACGGCGCTGTCTCCGAACTCTCCAAAGCGGATGTTTATGCCGAACTTAGGGTCGATTATATCCCTGCCGTACTTGTCCTTGGTGCGCAGGGGCTCCAGGGCCTCTTCAAGGATGGAGCGCACTTTCTCTATGTCCGTTCCATAGGCAACGCCCACGGTGACCTTGGTGAACTCGTACTCGTTGCCCCGGGTGAGGTTCTGGAAACTCTTGCCAAACAGGTTTGCATTGAGGAAGGCCACCAGAGTGCCGCTTACGGTCTCTATCTGGGTGGTCTGGTAGTTGATGTCCGTTACCTTGCCGCGGATGCCGTCACATTCTATCCAGTCCCCAACCCTCAGGCGGCCGCCCATGAGCTGGATGCCGTAGATGAAGTTGTTGAGGATGTCCTTCATGGCAAGACCGATACCGGCGCTGAGACCTCCGGCCACAAGCCCCAGGGAGCCCGTGGGGATTTTGAGGAGGAGAACTATCACGGTAATGTAGGTAAACCACACCAGGATGCTTATGATGCTGTTTCCAAGGGAAAGGTTAACCTCGTTGGTCTGGACCGTGGTCTGGCCGGTCTTGTTAAGGTATGTGACAAACTTTATGTACTGCCACAGCGTCTGGACTGCCTTGTTGATGTATTTGAACACAAAGAACAGGGCCACAAGAAGCACTATGTTGCTTACGGAAAGCCTGAACGACACCTGCGTGGTGGTGGGGTCAATCACCTGGAAGAACGGGGTGTTGTAGAAGGTCTGGAAGAGGTCGTCGAAGTCGAATATATCCAGTGAATAGCGCACGCACAGCGGCACGGACACAAGGATTAGGATGGGAATGGCAACGTCCCTCAGGAGGTCGTAGAACCACGTTGCGCCAAACATAAGGGACTTCTTGGCGCTGCCTGACACAAACTTGATGTTGTCCTGATACTTGGCAATGCGCTTTACAAGGCGCCTTTCCTTGTAGATGCCCATGAGGTGGTTTACGGCCAGAAGGGCCAGCACCGCGGCAACCTGGAAGTACCACCAGGTAACTATCATGAGCGCTATGAAAATGTAACCTAATATGGCCGATACCGCCGCTGCGCCCATTACCCACAGGGATGCAAGGCTCATGAACCGGTTCTCCTTGTCCACCTTAGGAGTGTTCACCGCGCACGCAATGGCCTGCCAGATGAATCCAACTGTCATGACTGCGGGGAACAGGATGTTCATGAGGATGTTGGGCATGAAGGTGATTCGGCATATAATCACCACCAGGGTAACCACAACGGTGGGAAGAAGCAGCCAGATTACCTTTCTTACGTTTATCTTGCGGTAACGCACCGCAAGGGCGGCGGCAATGGCCAGAAGAAGCCAGAAGAAGGTCCAGATGGGCGTAGTCATGTGCACGCTGGTATCCCGGCGGGTCATGGCGTTCTGGGCCATGCGGCTGTAGAAGGGCCAGCGCTGCGCCAGGGTCCAGACCGGCGTTTGGCCGTCACGGAAAATCTCCCTCTGAAGGAGCATGTAGCGGTCTTTTGCGTAGTCGTAGGACTCCTTGAGCCTGAGGTAGGCCTCCTGGTAATGGGTGCTGTCGGCAACCATGTTCTCCTTCATGTCCACGTACATCTTCAGGATGGCCGAAGCATAGTGCATGCAGGTATCCCTGTCTATCTGCCCCTGGTCTCCAAGGAAGAACGGGGAACGGTTCATATCCACGCTGTCGGCGAGCTTCTCTACATCGGCCTCAAGGGAGGTATCCGTTGCCTTTATATGGTTTTCAAGGGAGTCGTTGCGGAAGCGCAGGGAATCTGCAGGCATTTCCACGGAGGCCGAATCCAGCACGGGGGGAAGGCGCCGCATGGACTCTATGAGGCGGGCGTAACGGTCTATCTCAAGGTCCATGTCGGAGACTATGCGGTCATAGGGCGTGCGGTGCTTATTGAAGGCCTGGTATTCGTCCGTAACCTGCTGGAGGGCGTAACTGAGGTCGAAGGTGTACTCCTTTTTCTGGAGGTACAGCATCACGGAAAGCTCATTGCACTTTTTGATGAGTGCGAGCATCCGGCCGTGCTGGTGCTCGAAGTTGGCGCTCATCCTCTCCTGCATCCGCTGGCGCCTCACATAGTCACGCTTGAGTTCCACCCTTGCATCCGAAAGAGCCTTGTCAAGGGTGGTGGACGGGCCGTCGGCCACTGCAACAATGGGCAGTGCAAACACCAGGGCGGCAAAAAGGATTGTAGACAGTTTCTTCATTGTTTAGTCGTCGGATTCTCCCATTACAATTACAAGGTGATCCCCTTCCATGAGTTCCATGCTGCCGTGGGACACCAGGAACTTGCCCTCGCGCTTGACCATCATGACACGTATGCCATGGGGAAGATGCAGTTCCCTGAGGGTTTTCCCGGCCGAAAGGTCCTCCTGGGTAACCACATGGTCACTGAGAAGGCCCATTTCTTCCGGAAGTTCCATGCCGAAACTCTGGACGACGGGATCTTTTTCGTAGCTGAGGTTGAGCCTGCGAGCCAGCGGAACAATGGTAACGCCCTGGAGAACAAGGGACATTAAGGTTACCACAAAAACCACGTTGAAGATATCCTGTGCGCCGGGAATCTCGTGGACCACGGGATAAAGGGCGAAGAGAATGGGACCGGCGCCCTTGAGGCCCACCCAGGAGACAAACAGCTTTTCCTTTAACTTGAACTGCTTGAACGGAAGCAGGGTAAGGAAAACTCCCGCGGGCCTTGCCACAAAGAAGATGAAAAGACCCGTGAGGATGGCCGGCAAAAGCACCGGAAGCATGTTTGAAGGCCGGGCAAGGAGGCCCAGGATGAGGAACATCGCAAGCTGCATTATCCAGGTGATGCCGTCGAAGAACTTCGCTATCTCCTTCTTGCGGGGGATATCGGCCTTGTTGGATATGATGACGCCGGCAATGTAGATGGAAATGAGGCCCTGCCCGCCGAAGACGGAGGCCAGGCCGTTGGCAAAAAAGCCTATGCTAAGGATAAGGATGCCCATGAGGGCATTGTTGTCAAGCCTTATCTTGGAAAGGAGCCACTTGCCGCCATAACCTACGGCGAAGCCCATCCCGACGCCCACCGCTATCTGGATAATCACCACAATCACGCCAGCGATTATGCCGGGGGCGGTCTCCAGGGGCTTTGTCATGAGCTGCACCATAAGGATGGTGAGGATGTAGGCCACGGGGTCGTTGCTACCGGATTCAAGTTCCAGAAGTGGCGCCAGGTCTCCCCTGAGTCTCAGGCGTTTGCCATTGAGGACAGAGAAAATGGAGAGGGAGTCCGTGGAGCTCATGACCGCGGCCACAAGGATGCATCCCATGGCCGAAAATCCCGCCATCCATGCCTTTCCGGTGACAAAGTAGATGAAAAGGGCCGTGAAAACGACGGTAAGGCATACGCCTAGTGTAGAAAGCCATATTCCGGCTTTCATGACGGGCTTTGTCTCTTTGAGAACGGTCTCGAAGCCGCCGGTGAAAAGGATCACCGTCATGGCAAAGTGACCTATGTGATCTGCCAGCTCATAGTCGTCGAAGGTGACGCCAAGGCCGTCCTGCCCTACCGCCATACCTAACAGGAGGAACAGCAGTAAAGAAGATGCCCCCAGCTTTACGCCCACCTTGGTGATGAGCACTGCCACAAACACCAGGACGGAAGCTAGGAGGAGCAGATTATCCGAGAAAAACATCTCAGTTGAGCATTTCTTTAACCTTGGGCCAGTATTCTTTACCAAGCACTATTCCGCAGCCAAGCACTATGCCAAGGAAGGTCCACACTATAAGGGTTTTGGCCCTTGAGTTGGCGGGCTTGGTGGGAACGGTCACGGGCTGCACAACGGTGAGGACGGGAGTGTCCTTCTTAACCTTCATCTTGGCGGCCTCAAGCTGCTTGGCCATTTCGGAGTAAACGCCGCTGGCAACGGAATATTTGGCCATCAGGCGCTCGCGCTCAAGCCTGCCGCGGGAGGTGGTCATGTTCTGGGAACGGTCCGTGAGAACGGCAAGGGAGGCCTGATAGGATTCGGCCTCTTTCTTGATCTCATTGTAGCGTTCCTGGATGTAATTGAGTTCGTCCTGAGCCTTTTCCGTACGGAAACGGGTGACTTCCTTCTGGAGGAGTTCCTGGGCCTTTATCGCAAGGTCTGCGGTCTGGACGGGCTCCATGCCGTTTACGGTGAGGGTGAGATAGCCTTCCTTCTTGTCCACGGCAAGGGTTACTGCCGATGCCAGGTACTTGAGCATCTTTTCCTCGTCCTTAGTGACGGTATACGGCCTGGGCTCGGAGCTGCCTGTCCCGGGCTCCCAGCCTGCGGGAAGTTCCACTTCCTTGGGCTTGCGGATTTTGGAAAGAAGCAGGAACGGAAGGCCGATGGTGTACTTTTTCACCTGGGCCATCACCCCGGGCTTCATGTAGTCCTTAGTATAGGTGAGAAGGGACACGGCGGTATCGGCCTTTTCAAAATGCAGGGGGGCGTGCATGAGTTCCACCCTGTAGGGTACGCTGGAAACAATCTGCGGATACACAAGGGGTGAAAGCTCCGCGGTCTGGGTCATGCCAAGGTCCATGCCGGCGAGGGATGCCAGCGAGGCTAGGGAGGAGTTGCGTGACGACGCCATCTGGGGCACCATGGTGGTGCTCACGGAGTAGGTGCGCTTCATTGTAAGGGCGGCCACAAGGCCAAGGACAATGAATATGCCAGTGCAGATGAAGATGGTCTTGCGGCCGGCCCAAAGGCTTTTCACAAGGGCCATGATGTCAAGGCCTTCTTCCTCCTCAATGGTCTCGGGGTTGTTGTACTGGTTGTTCTGATCCATAACTCAAACTAGTTTGAAGACCTCAGGAGGTTCCTGGACAGGATAATCACGGAGACGATGGACGTTACGCCGGAGAGAGTCTTGGCCGCCACGCTTTCGAAGTCCACCTTGGTCTTGGGCTCTTCTATCTTGCGGTTGTGGTTGTCAATCTTGTCCTGGTCCATGCTGAGCGTGATAACGCTGCCGGGCTCCACAACGGGAGTGGCGCGGAAAATGAACTGCTTGGTGCCCTTGGACTGGTTGTTGGGAAGGGTAACGGTTACGCTCTTTCTGTCGGCGTACTTGTCAATGTCGCCGGCGAAGTTCTTGATGTACCATGCGGCAGTGTGAGGGCCCTGGTAGATGATGGTCTTCTGGCCGTCCACGAAATCCTCGGGGATGTACTGGTTCATGCGGGTACCGACGGCACGGATGACGATGGTGTTCTCCTGGCGGGAAACGTTGATCACGTCTCCGTCCATGAGGATGGGATCCATGTCAATCTTTTCCTTTCTCTTGTCCATCTTGGAAAGGTCTATGCCGATACGGCCGCGGAAACGGCCATTGGTACGGAAGATGCTGGTGAAAGGATCGGCATCGTCAAGAAGACCGCCGGCCTGCGCAATTATGGCGGAAAGCTGGGTGCGGGAGTCCTCGAGCACATAGATGCCGGGATATTTCACGCGGCCACTCAGTTCTACGGTTCGGCCCGTAGAGAAGTTAGGGGTCATGCGCACCACCACGTGGTCGTAGGGCTGCAGCTGGAAGGAAGGATCCGTCACGTTGTAGTCCTGGTCCACGGAAAGGGTGATGAGGTCGTACTGAGGCTCGTCTTTGTCGGAGATATTCACGCGGAACACCTCAACACGGTTGTAAGCGGCGCCAACCTCAAAGCCGCCGGCCATCATGATAAGGTCGTGGATGGTGAGCGAAGGGTCGTAGGTAACGCCCGTAGCGTTCTTGACGGCACCCGCGATGCGGACCTCACCGATATTGGTGTAGGTGGTGTTGTCGTATACCGTGAGCTGGTCTCCGGGCTGGAGGAGCTTGTCTTTGTCGGCGTCAAGGTTGATGCGGAGGTACTCTCGTTTGTCCGGGTTGGAGATGTCCTTGCGGGTGATGTATGCAACTGGGAACACGCTGGGCTTGAGACCGCCTGCAAGCTCAATGGCCTGGCCGATGGTCATGCGGTCGTTGAGGCCGAACTGGCGGGTGAACGGGCGGCGTACCTGACCGTTGACCGCAATTGTCTCAGTGTCGCGGAAGTTGGCCTGCTCAAGCACGGTGACAACATCCCTTGCCTTGAGGGTGAAGTCCGGGTTGCCGTCTTCGCCGGGGAAGGGCACGGTGATAACCTCAACGGTTTCATCCGCGTTGGTACGCTCCACAATCACATAGTCTTTCTTGACGGTGTAACGGGGTTCGGCCTTTTCAATGAGGGCCTTCAGGCTCTTGTTGGACTCGAAGTCGAAGCGGCCGCCGTAGTAGACGTCTCCGTTGATTTCAACGTAGTTCTCAAGCGGACGGGCCGAAGACTTGATCCTCACAACGTCTCCGGGACGAAGGGTGACCTTCTTGCTGCCGGAGAGGACCTCGGAGAGCTTGTATTCCTGGTAGCTGAGCTCACCGTTTTCCTGACGCTCTATCTGGACGAATTCAGGGTAGGCGTTGTAGGCAAGGCCGCCGGCAAATTCAATGAGATCATTAAGATTCTCACTGTCAATCATTTCGTAGCGCATGGGGCGCTTTACGGCACCCTCGATGGAAACCACCTTCTGGGCAATGGGAACAAACACTACGTCGTTGTTCTGGAGGTCATAGGGAAGGCCCACGGTGGGGTTTGTCATGTACTTGTAGAGGTCCAGGGTGTAGGTTTTGCCTGCACGGGAAAGCTGGATGTTACGCACGGAACCCGCTGCGGTGGGGCCGCCTGCGGCTGCAAGGGCGTTGAACACGTTGTTGAGGGCGCTGATGGTGAAGCCGCCCTGTACGCCAACCTCACCGTAGATGCTCACGGCAAGGGTACGGGCCGTTGTGATGGTAACCGCAATCTGGTCCGGGCGGAAGGAATAGTGCTGGGACAGCTTGGAGCGGATGGCTGCACGGCCCTGGGCAAGAGTCATGCCCTTGAGGAAGATCTTGGTGGCACCTGCGGGCTGGATGGAGCCGTCTGCGGCTATCCTCTGGTGGATTTCCGTTTGGGAAGAGCCGAAGATTGAGATGTGGACTTCATCTCCTTCTCCAAGGATGTAGGTATCGGGGGCCTGGGCGCCGTCCGTGGTACGGAACACATCCAGGGTTTTTCCGGTGAACATCGAGTGGCCGTAGATGTCGTTGCCGGCCGTTGCGGAGACATTGCTTTCTGCAAGGGTCTTCTCAAGGGCGCTTTCTGCGGCGGCCTCTCCCATTGTGGTCTGGGGAACATCGGCCGAAGCCACGGGAACTGCAACGGCAGTGCCGTCACTTGTGGTGGCTGTCACGGTTTCTCCGCCGGTGGCTGCAGCAGGGGCCGCTGCGCCGGCCTTCTGGGCCTGGAGTTCGTCCAGGATTGCCATGACGCGGCCCTGGTATTTGGGATACTCTGACGGGGGAATTGCTTCAGGGTTGATGCCGTCCTGCATGAGACGGGCACGGACTTCGGCTTCCGTGAGGCCGCGCTTGTCAAGTTCTGCGCGGGCCATTGAAAGCATGGAGGCCGACTGGGCTATTGCCATGACGGACACCAGAATCATAAAGAAGGAGAGGAAAAATCTCTTCATAGCTATAGTTTTGTAATAATTGTCAATAAGCCTACAAATTTACGAAAATAAATTGAAAGTATAAAGGATGCGGTTATTTGGTATAGAAAATGTATATTTGCAGCGGATTTAGTTATTATGAAAAGGATTATTTTGAGCATTCTGGCAGCCCTTGCATGCTGCAGCGCGTTCTCCCAGCAGGTACGCACCAACTACCGCAGCGGCGGTTTCACCCATATTTCCACCGAGTATGAGGCAATAAAGCTTTCCGACAATCCCTCGGAAGTCAGGGTGGAACTTGTGGGCCTTCCGGACGGATCGTCAATGTATCTTCTCTACATCAACCTTTACCAGAAGCAGTCCGTAGTTGCGCCCAAGGGTGTGAAGATGTCGGCCACCCTCCCCTCCGGGAAGTTCGTGCGCCTGGACCAGATAGGCCAGGATTCGGCCACAAAAGCGCGCCTTGAAGACGGGACTTTCCGCAACCGCCTGAAGTATGCCGCAGAGAGCCAGGACATTGAAAAGCTCATAAAGGGCGTGAAGTCCATTGACCTTGTAACGGGCTGGAACCCTGACGATTATGTGCAGGCCAGCTTCCCTCAGGACGAATTCGCAAAACTCCTGAAATCCCACTGCGAGGCTATCCTGAAGGCCGCCGACACCACCATTGAACTTTCGGCCACAATAGGGGCCCGCTCAGACAACAAGGGCAGCACCCTCACCACCTCCAATCCAGTCATGGCCCGCGGCGCCGCCATGGACTACAACGTGATTCTCTCCCACCTCTACTACAAAAACACCGGCAACGAAGACATAGACCTGGCGGTTGTGCTGGGGACTTCGGCAAAGCACCATATCCCCTACGACGCCCCCGTTGTATTCACCCTGCGTGACGGCTCTTCCATAAGCCTCATCCAGGCCCGCGACGACGTCAATTTCTTCTATATCTACCCTTCCATCCAGGACCTCCACAGGATGGCCGAAGCCGGAGTTGCCTCAATATCAATAGAATGCGAGGACGGTACCGTTACAGATACCATCCCCGCATCGGATGAAGATTTTTCAAATGCAATCAACAAGCAGCTTCAACTGCTGTTGTCCGTGAGCCCAAGATAGGGTTACTTTGCAAAGGCGTAGCTGAATCCTTTTATCTTGTCCCATTCTCCGCGTGTGAAGTCAGGAACTTCCACGGGGACGCAGCCGTTTTCAATGGAGATGCGTGACAGCTCAGTTACGCAGCACCATTCGGCAAGGTCGTACACGTCCATGTCAAGGGGCAGGCCGTTGTTGAGGCAGTAGATGAGGCGGTAGTCCATGATGAAGTCCATGCCGCCGTGGCCGCCGACTTCCTTTGCCAGGGCCTCAAGCTCCGGAGTAAGGATAGGGTTGCGGTACTTTGCCATAAGGGCGTCCAGGTCTTCGCCTTCATAGACTTTTTCAAACTCAAGGTCTTCATAGTCAACGTCTCCGGTGTTCTCCGTCCTGAGGCACACCTGGCCCACAGGGTACTTGGCGGCATAGCCGTCCGTGCCCACAAGCTGGTACATGCGGTCATAGGGGCGTGGAGTCATGACGTCGTGCTCGATGAGGATGCTCTTGCCCTTTGCGGTGCGGATCATGGTCATGGTTTCGTCGCCGTTCTGGAAATCCGTGCAGGGCTTGCCGGTGAGCTTCTCTACGTGCTTGGGACCGTTGAAGGGATCAGTGTCCATAGCCACAAGGGTGGTGAGGCGGTCTCCGCGGTGGATATTGAGGGCCTGTGCAATGGGGCCGAATCCGTGGGTGGGATAGAGGTCTCCCCTGTGCTTCTGGTTAAACTCCAGACGCCAGTTGCGCCAGTACTTGCTCCAGTAGGGGTCAAGGTTGTGGTGGTAGGAGCCTTCAACGTGGATGATGTCCCCGAAAACGCCCTGCTGCGCCATTGTAAGGGCGGTGAGCTCAAAGAAGTCGTAGCAGCAGTTCTCAAGGATCATGCAGTGCTTGCGGGTGCGCTCGGAGGTGTTCACAAGGTCCCAGCAGGCCTCAAGGGTTTCGGCCGAAGGAACCTCCAGGGCAACGTGCTTGCCGTGCTCCATGGCGTAAAGGGCCACGGGAACATGGTGGATCCAGTCCGTGCAGATATACACAAGGTCTACGTCGGGGTCTTCGCAGAGCTGCTTGTACACTTCCTCGTCGCCGGCATATACCTTTGCGCTCATGCCGCGGCTCTGAAGGACCTTGAGGTTCTTTTCGGCGCGGTCCGGTTCTACGTCGCAGATGGCGGCAATGTGGCTGCCGGGAACATATGAGAGGCGGTGTACGGCGCCGCTGCCGCGGTCACCGAGGCCGACAACGCCAATGCCGACATCGGCAATTGGCTCAGCGGCAAACTGGAGCATTGATTCCTGGCCGGCGGGACGCGGAGGAACCTGGGTCTTGATGACCTTCTGTGCAGGCTGGCTGCATGAAACTACTGCAATTGATGCGGCAGCAAGGAGGATGTTTCTCAGTTTCATATTTTTTCAATAAATGCTTTCATCTGGGGTACCTTAGCCATGGCGGCGTGGAACAGGGCCACCTGGTTGCGGGTGCGCACAAGATTGTGTTCCGGGTATTTGATCTTGTAGTAGGTGTCTCCGTTGATGTAATCGGCAAAGAAACGTACCGCCTGCATGTAGGGGAACAGGCATGCCGAATAAGGGAGATTCTCTTTCTCGATGGGGGTGAGGAACACCTTGGCGCTCTCTATGTAGCCCTTTGCGAAGGCCTCGAAGATGTCCATGCGGAAGTCCACTTTCTCCACCTCCGGGCTGTCTTCGGCCACGGTGTTGGCGGCGGTCCTGAGGAAATCTCCGAAGTCGGAGAACACGAAGCTGGGCATGAGGGTGTCAAGGTCTATGACGCAGAGGATGTTGCCATTGGCATCGAAGAGCATGTTGTTCACCTTGGTGTCGCAGTGGCAGATGCGCTTGGGGAGCTTTCCTTCACGGAAAAGGCGTTCGGCCTTGCACATTTCTTCCTCAAACGGAAGGAGGTCTTCAAGGATGGCCTTTACCTCGGGTTCGGCCATTCTGCCGGCTTTGTCGGCCTTTACGGCCTCATGGAGCTGACGGGCACGGAGTTCCATGTTGTGGAAGTCCGGGATGGTCTCTCCAAGGGTGTCAGGGATGTCGGCGAGCATTGCCTCAAACGCGCCGAAAGCCTTTCCGGCATAGTAGGAGTATTCCGGATTTACGGTTTCATAGGTGAAGGCGCCCTTGATGAAGATGGAAACGCGCCAATACTCCTTGCCGTCTGTCCAGTAAGTCTTGCCGGTTTCCTTGCAGGGGATGAAGGTAAGGGTCATCTGGCCTTTCTTCCGGATATGGGCCGTGGCGCAGTCTATGTTGTGCTGCAGAAGCTCAACGTCCTGGAAAATGGCGTTGTTGATTCTCTGGAGAACGTAATCGTTGGCGCCGTCTGTCTTTACAAGGAGGGTGTCGTTGATGAGACCGTTGCCAAGGGGCTTGATCTCCTTTACATTGCCTTCAATTGCAAAAAATTTTACTATTTCAAGTGGTTCCATTGTAGCTATGAGTGTTATCTATGCAAAGTTAGTGATTTTTCGCATACGAAACGCTTCGGGTTTCGAAAAACGTTTCAAAGGGTTTCGAAACGCCTCCCTAGGTGCAAAAATGGGGCGTTTTTGCACCTGGACCCCGCCAGAACGCCTTCCCGGGTGCAAAAAGAGGGTGGTTTTGCACCTGGACCCCGCCAGAACGCCTTCCCAAGTGCAAAAATGGGGTGTTTTTGCACCCGGGCAAGGCTGGCATCACCTAAAATAATCGTCGAGATAGTGTGGACCAGGTCCAGGCCGCTTGAGGGATTGCAAAAAAGCCGCCCGAAAAGGCGGCCAAGTGATTCCGACGCGATTCGAACGCGTGACCCACAGCTTAGAAGGCTGTTGCTCTATCCAGCTGAGCTACGGAACCATCCTCTATTAGGGACTGCAAAGTTAGTTATTTTTCCGCTAAATGCAAGGGCTGACGTCCGCGGGTGAAATCAGGAATGCATACGGGGATGGAACCACCCCTGACAGACTGTTCAGACAATTCCACAATAGAACTCCACTCGGCGGCATCATATACGTCCATATCCAGCGGAAGGCCGCGGTGGAGGCATTCCACCAGACGGTAATCCATGATAAAATCTATGCCGTTATGGCCGCCAACTGAGAGGGCCCGCTCTCCGAGTTCCTGCCAAACAGGGTGCTTGTAGCGTTCAAGAAGGGCTTTGGCTTCAGCCTCTGGCATATACTCCTTGCCGCTATCAAAGACAAATCCGGGAGAGGGGTATTTGTTGGCATAGCCCTTGGTTCCGTATATGCGATATAGCCTGCTATAGGGCTGAGGAGTCATCTGGGCATGCTGAAGGAGTATGGTTTTGCCGCGCTCCGTGCGTATGAGGGTGGAAGTGAAGTCTCCGTTTGCGAAACTAACCCTGCCGGCTCCGTAACGGGAATCGGCCACGGCCTGGCCGGCAACGGCGGCCGAATCCATGGACACAAGATACTGAAGTTTGTCCTGGCGGTGGATCCCAAGCGCCTGGCAAAGAGGGCCAAGTCCATGGGTTGGATACACGTCCCCGTGATGGGAGGCGCTGAAACGCATGCTCCAGTCGTCGCGATACTTGTCCCAGTATGCGCCAAGATTATGGCAGTAGCCGCCTTCGAGGTGTACAAGTTCGCCAAAAACGCCTTCCTGAACCATCCTGAGGCAGGCCATCTCAAAGGAATCGTAGCAGCTGTTTTCCAGCATCATGCAGTGCATGCGGGTGCGTTCTGCGGTGTTTACAAGCGCCCAGCATTCCTCTACGGTAACGGCGGCAGGCACCTCCAAGGCAACATTCTTGCCGCATTCCATGGCATAGACTCCAATTTGGGCATGGAGTTGCCAGGGGGCGGCAACATACACAAGGTCAATGTCCGGAAGTTCGCAGAGGCGTTTCCAGCCGTCTGGTCCAACGAATTCAAGTGCCTTGGAGCAGCCCCGGTTCAAGAGCGTTTTCTGGCAATCGGCCACAGGCCCCGGATAGAGGTCGCACAGTGCCGCCACGGTAGCGTGCTCCAGATGAGTGAAACGCTCTACGGCCGAAGGGCCCCTCATTCCAAGCCCCACAAAACCCACTCTTACTTTCTCAATGGGCTCACGTGTAAGACGCAGTACAGAATCCATACTACAAAGATAAGTATTTTCTTCCGGAAAAAAACTTGTATCTTTGCGCCCTGATATGAGCTGGTGGTTACTCGCGTTCTGTTCGGCCGCGCTGCTGGGCGGCTACGATTCCTTCAAGAAGATTTCCCTGAAGGACAATGCCGTCATCCCCGTACTTCTGCTGAATACGGCCATAAGCGCCGCCATCTTCTCTCCGTTCCTTTTTGAGACAGGCTGGGGAGGATGGGCCGTGCAGAAGTTCATTGTTCTTAAGAGCGCGCTTGTGCTGTCGTCCTGGATAGCCGGCTATTACGCCATGAAGCACCTTCCCCTCACCATTGTGGGGCCAGTGAATGCTACAAGGCCTGTGCTGGTGCTCCTTGGCGCCATCTTCCTCTTTGGAGAAAAACTCAACGCCCTTCAGTGGGGCGGCGTCATCCTTGCCATGGTCGCCTACCTCCTCATGCGCATTTCCGGCCGGAAAGAAGGCATCCGCACCGGCAACAAATGGCTTGTGTGCCTCATCCTTGCGGTTATCCTCGGCGCGGCCAGCGGCCTTTACGACAAATACCTGATGTCGCCGCAGTGGCTGGGACTTGACCGCAAGCAGGTCCTTGCCTGGTACACCCTTTACCAGGCCGGAATGATGGCACTTGTCACCGCCTTCCTCTGGTACCCCGTCCGGAAAAAGACCACTCCCTTCCACTGGAACTGGGCCATCC
>JAFVDC010000132.1 GCA_017478685.1 Bacteroidales bacterium
CCAACCTCCTCGAAGGCATAGCCCGCGGAATAGACATGTTCGACTGCGTGATGCCCACCCGTAACGGCCGAAACGGAATGCTCTTCACCTGGAACGGCATCATGAACCTGAGAAACTCCAAGTGGACGGAAGATTTCTCCCCGCTGGACCCTTTCGGCACCTCATTTGTAGACAGTTACTATACCAGGGCGTACATCCATCATCTTTTCATCGCAAAGGAGATGTTTGCCGCCATGGTGGCGTCGGAGCACAACCTCGCCTTCTACCTGGACCTTGTCACAAAGGCCAGGCAGCACATTGAGGCAAGGGACTTTACCTCCTGGAAAAACGCCGTGCTTCCAAAACTCATGCAGCGCTTATGAACATAGGGCTTAAGAAACTGGACTGGTACATAATCAAGAAGTTTCTGGTGACATTTTTCATGGCACTGCTCCTTCTTGCGGTCATCATAGTGATTTTTGACGTCAGCGAGAAAATCGAGGACTTCGTACGCAAGGAAGCCCCCATGAAGGAGATTATCTTCGACTACTACCTTGGCTTCATCCCGTACTTCATGAACATGTATTCCCCCATGTTCGTGTTCCTTACGGTGATTTTCTTCACCTCTAAGATGACCCAGGACTCAGAGGTGGTGGCAATGCTCTCCAGCGGCATCTCCTTCCACCGTCTCATGGTCCCGTATATGGTGTCGGCGGTATTCATCACCTTGCTCACCATGGGGCTTGGCATGTGGGTAATCCCTCACCAGGTGGGCCGAAAGGTGGACTTCGAGCAAAAGTATATCCCGCGCATGAAGGTCAAAATCGGCCACGACATGCACTACAAGCTTGAAAACGACCACTTTGTGTACCTGGAGTCGTTCAGCGCCTACAACAACACTGCATATAACTTTACCCTTGAAGACCTCTCCGGAGGGCGGCTCCGCTCCAAGATTACGGCCGAAAGCGCCCAGTATGACACCCTCACCGGAAGGTGGAAACTCCGCAACTGGTTCATCCGCGACTACGACGAAGGCCTTGGTGACCACGTCCGTTCCGGCCGCCAGCTGGATACAACCCTGAGCCTTACCAGGGAGGATTTCTTCCTTAACAAGTACACCATCACCCGGCTCAACGAGGCCGAACTCGAAAGGCTCATCAAAACCCAGACACAAAGGGGAGACGCGTCGGTTTCGGCCGCTCTGATTGAGAAAAACAACAGGATGGCCATGCCCATCTCCTCCATCATCCTCACCATAATCGCGGTGTCGCTGTGTACAAAGAAAAAGCGCGGCGGAATGGGCTGGAACCTTGCCACGGGAACGGCGCTTGGCTTCTCCTACATCCTGTTCCAGCAGTTCAGCGAGATGTTTGTGGCAACTGACACCCTGCCGCCTTCCATTGCAATATGGCTTCCTAATTATATATATGCGATAATAGGCATAATCCTTTATATAAAAGCACCTAAGTAATGAAAGTCAGGATTGTGAACAAATCCGGATATCCATGCCCCGCATACGCTACGGAACTTTCGGCAGGGGTGGATCTCAAGGCGTCCATTACGGAGCCCGTCACCATCGGCCCGCATGAGAGAACCCTTGTTCCTACGGGCCTTTACATTGCCCTTCCGGCCGGCTACGAGGCCCAGGTGAGGCCCCGCAGCGGTCTTGCCGCAAAGCACGGAATAACCGTTCTCAACACCCCCGGCACCATTGATGCCGATTACCGAGGGGAAATAAAGGTTATCCTGGTGAACCTTTCCAACGAGCCTTTTGAGATTGTCCCCGGAGAGAGGATAGCCCAGATGGTTATCGCCCGCCATGAACATGTGGAGTGGGAAGAAACGGACGCCCTTGACAGCACGGAGCGCGGTGCCGGCGGTTTTGGCTCCACCGGCCGATAAATTATTCAGTATCATGAACATAGAATCCCTGTACAAAATATTCCTTCAGAGCGCCGGGGTAAACACCGACACCCGCACAATCTCTGAAAACCAGCTTTTCTTTGCCCTTAAGGGCGAAAATTTTGACGGCAACGCCTTTGCGCTCAAAGCCCTTGAGGCAGGCGCCTGCTATGCCGTGGTGAACAGCACCGTAACGGAAGAAGACCCCAGGCTCATCAAGGTTGAAGACACCCTTCAGACCCTCCAGGAGCTTGCTGCATTCCACCGCTCGCAGCTGGACATTCCTGTTATCGGCCTTACCGGCACAAACGGAAAAACCACTACCAAGGAGCTTGTGAGCACGGTCCTGGCCGCAAAGTACAAGGTTGCCGCCACCCGCGGAAACCTCAACAACGACATCGGAGTGCCCCTTACTGTTCTCGGCATCGGTCAGGATGTTCAGATAGCCGTTGTGGAGATGGGCGCCAGCCACCCGGAAGACCTTCGGCCCCTTCTGAAGGTGTCCCAGCCCACCCACGGCCTTATCACCAACGTGGGCAAAGCGCATCTGGAGGGCTTCGGCAGTTTTGAAGGCGTAATGCACGCAAAGGGGCTTCTCTACGACTACCTCAAGGAGCACGAGGGACTTGCATTTGTAAATGCCGACGACCATATCCTTGAAGGCATGCTTTGGGAGAGGGAACTGGAGTCCGTACCTTATGGCATGGAGGGCGTGAAGGTCCTGCCTGCATCGGCCACGAATCCTTTCCTTAGGCTGATTCTTCCGGGAGGCCGAACCGTAAAAACAAACCTTGTAGGGGCTTACAATGCCGCCAATGTCCTGGCCGCCCTTAAGGTTGGATGGTTCTTCGGCGTACACGAGGACGATGCCATAAAGGCTGTTGAGGCCTATGTGCCTTCCAACAACCGTTCACAGCTTGTGCGTACCGGCCGGAATACTCTTATTGTAGATGCCTACAACGCCAATCCTTCGTCCATGGCCGTGGCCCTTGACAACCTTGCCCTCTGCGAAGGCCGGAAGGTGGCTCTCCTTGGAGACATGCGTGAACTTGGTGCCGATTCCGCCGCAGAGCACAAGAAGATAGTGGACCGGCTGAAAGGCACTGAGGCCATCCTGGTGGGCCAGGAATTCAAAAAAGCGGCCGAAGGCACCGGCATCCCCGTGTTTGACACCTCCGATGCCCTGGCGCAGTGGTTGAAAGCCAATCCCATTGAGGGCTGCACTATCCTTGTGAAGGGCTCCCGCGGAATCCGTATGGAAAACGTTATTTCCACGCTTTAATAAGCAGGTGCGTGAGGTAAGCCACGGCACTGCCAATAATAAGGCCGAAAAGTATGCCCACGAGGACATCGCCAAGGAAGTGGGCCCCCATCATGATGCGGGCAAGGCTCACGAGGGATGCCCAGATGTAAACGCCGACGGCGAACGGCTTTACGGGAGAGCCGTTGAGGCCCAGGCCGAGGGTGGTTGCGGCGGCAAAGCCGAATACATTTGCGGCATGGCTTGAGAAAAATCCGTAAAGGTGACCGGTGGGGCCGCCGGGCATGATGAGGCCGTTGTCCAGCATCCAGGTGTTGTAGCAGGGCCTGAGGCGTGCCACGGAGTCTTTCACCACTCCGGAAAGCTGGTCTGTGAGTACAACACAGAGGATGAGCGAAAGGCTTACAAGGACGCCTTTTTTCCAGCCCAGTTTCCAAATTATGAAACCCATCACTATGGCGTATGCCGGGAACCAGATTTTAGCGTCCGAGAGCACTATCCACAGCTGGTGCAGGGCCGGGATGTCCAACTTGTTGATCCACAGGGTTGCCGCCTGGTCTATCTGAACAATGTCTATCATTTGTTAAGGGCTTTCCAGAGCATTTCCTTGAGGTCTTCAAGGCCGATCCTTGCAACGGACGAGATAAAAACGTGAGGAAGGTCCTGGGGGAGCTTTTTCTCTATCTTTGCACGCTGCTTGTCGTCTACAAGGTCTGTCTTGGTAATGGCCAGGACGCGGTCTTTCACCAGAAGTTCCGGGTTATATTCCTCCAGTTCATTAAGAAGTATCCTGTAGCCTTTCATGACGTCCGGTTCATCGGCCGCCACCATGAAAAGGAGCACGGAATTGCGCTCGATGTGCCTTAGGAAGCGCATGCCGATGCCTTTTCCCTCGTGGGCGCCCTCTATGATGCCGGGGATGTCGGCCATCACAAAAGAGCGGTCGTCGTAGTAGCGCACAATGCCAAGATTGGGCTCAAGGGTTGTGAACGCATAGTTTGCAATTTTGGGCTTGGCCGAAGTTATGACGGAAAGAAGGGTGCTTTTTCCGGCGTTGGGGAAGCCCACCAGGCCGACATCGGCCAGGACTTTGAGTTCCAGGATGAACCAGCCTTCCATGCCGTCTTCGCCGGGCTGGGCGTAACGGGGAGTCTGGTTGGTGGCGCTTTTGAAGTGGTCGTTGCCCCAGCCGCCCTTTCCGCCGCGGCAAAGGATGTATTCCTGACCTGGCTCCACCAGTTCGGTGATCACTTCCTCGGTTTCGGCGTCCTTCACCACCACGCCCTGGGGTACTTCCAGGACGATGTCCGTGCCGTTTTTGCCCCTCTTTAGGGCTTCGGCGCCGTTGCCGCCGTTTTCGGCGCGCACCACCTTGCGGTAGCGGAGATGGATGAGGGTCCAGAGCTGGGGATTCACCCTTAGGATAATGTGGCCGCCGCGACCGCCGTCACCGCCGTCCGGGCCGCCTTTGGGGACGTATTTTGCCCTGTGAAGGTGAGCGCTGCCGGCCCCGCCGTGTCCGCTGGCGCAGAATATGCGCACGTAGTCTATGAAGTTTGATTCGGCCATAGTCAAAAAGAATCTTCGCAAAGATAATGGAAAATCTTGTAAAAATGGCTATCTTTACAAAATGAAAAAAGGCACTCTGGTTTGTGATTTCAGCGGGGCTTACGGCGCTCAAGGGTTCCTTGGGTGGCTGGAGGAGAATGCCGCAGAAGCTCAGGTGCTGGAACTCAAGGGTTTGGAAGGGACTTCCTGCTACTGTGATGCGGAATCGGCCCTGGAAATCGGGCGGATGCTGCCGGGGAACCTTCCCGGTCTCAGGTGGCTGGACAGCGGTGACTACCACTACATGTCGCACCTTCTGGCGCTTCGTGAGATGAAGCCGTTCCACCTGCTTCTGCTTGACAACCACCCGGACAACCAGGAGCCTGCCTTTGGAGGGGGAGTCCTCAGCTGCGGAAGCTGGGTGAAGGCCATGAGGGAGGAGAATCCGCTGCTTGGGGATGTGCTGTGGATAGGCCCCGAAAACGGGGACTGCCTTGAATGGATGGAGGAAAGAATAGGAGAGAGGCTGTACATATCGCTGGACAAAGACGTGATGGCACCGCAGTGGGCCCGCACGGACTGGTCCCAGGGAGAGTTCGGTCTGGAGCAAGTGGAGGAAATCCTGA
>JAFVDC010000133.1 GCA_017478685.1 Bacteroidales bacterium
CTTGACATGGAGCAGTGCGAATACGTACGCCGCGGCTGGCCCTTCCTCCGTGACCGCCGCATAGATGCCTACGATGTCCTTCTAAAGCGTTTTGGGAAATGAGAATTCCGGCCGAATGGGAACCACAGGGTTTTGTGCAGCTTACCTGGCCGCACAAAGATTCCTTATGGTATGAAGTGGAGAAAGTCCAGGAATGCTATACAAATATTGTAAAGGCAATCCTTCCGCACGAACCACTTCTGATTGTATGCCGAGACAGAGAGGAAACGGAATCAGATCTTCGTCGCTGCGGCCTTGACAGCCTTGACGGGATCAGGTTTGCAGAATCCCCCATCAACGACACTTGGGCCCGGGATCACGGCGCAATTTCCGTTTTCGGGGACAACGGTGAGAAATGCATACTGGACTTCGTTTTCAACGGATGGGGACTTAAATTCGCCTCAGACCTTGACAACCAGATCACACGTAACATATATGGTAAAGGCGTATTTGCGCAGGATGTCAAATACATTGACATGCGTCCCTATGTCCTTGAAGGAGGCAGCATAGACACCGACGGCGCCGGAACCCTTATGGCAACTTCGGAATGCCTTTGCTCTTTGAACAGGAATGAATACCTTTCCCGTGAAGAGATAGAGGACCGTCTCAAAAAGGCATTCGGCCTGAAACGCATTCTGTGGCTGGATCACGGCTCCATTGCGGGAGACGACACAGACTCCCACGTAGATATCCTTGCCCGCTTCTTGTCAGAAGACACAATAGCCTATACTTCCTGCGACGACCCCAGTGACGAGAACTACTCTTCTCTCAAGGCCATGGAGGAACAGCTACGCCGGTTCCGTACACTTGATGGCAAACCGTACAAACTTGTTCCGCTTCCGCTCCCGGATGCACTCTATCTGGACGATTACCGTCTCCCAGGTTCTTACGCCAATTTCCTTATAATAAACGGTGCCGTGCTGGTGCCTGGCGCGGATTCTCCAAAAGATGAGGTGGCACGGGAACGCCTTCAATCCGTATTCCCCGGCCGCAAAGTGGAGGTAATTGACTGCAGGGTGCTTCTTTCCGGACACGGCGGTCTCCATTGCATTACAATGAACTATCCAGATGGGTGGCTTGCATAGTGCAAGTTAAATAATTAGCCTACAATTATTTACAGAATATTCTACCAGAACTTTTTCTGGTAGAATATTTTGTAAATGCCTATGCTTGAACACTATAGCTTCCACCACAAGGGGAGAAACATAAGGGCAGAGGGAATAAAAAAAGACATCCCCCGAAAGGAGGATGCCTTAAATGATTTTGTAAGAGTTAATCTTACTGGAGCTCTACGGTAACTACGCGGTTCTTTGCTGCACCTTCGAAGAGCTGTACGGTTGCACCGTGAGCGGCGCACTCGATGTTCTCTTCCTTGGCACCTGCCTTCACGAGGAGGTCGACCACGGTCTTAGCACGCTGCTCGGAGAGCTGCTGGTTGCGCTTTGCGGAACCGGTCTGCTTGTCAGCGTAACCGTTGACTGCGAGCTTGCTGTTCTCATCAACAACGGTGTTGCAGAAGTACTCGAAGTGAGCTTTTTCACGCTCTGAGAGCTTTGCGCTGCCGCAATCGAAGTAGAGGGTGATAGGGCTGCCGGGCTTCACGTCAACAGCGGTGAACTTACCGTTCTCATAGAGGTAGGTCTGGCCGTCGGTGAGCTGACGGAGAGGAGCAACTTCTTCCTCAAGGGCAGCAATCTTGTCCTTAAGCTCTGCATTCTCTTTCTCCAGGGCTGCCACCTTGTCTGCGAGGGCGTTGTACTGCTCTGTGGTGAAAGGAACAGGGATAACAACAGGAGTGATTGAGCTGTGACGGTTGAAACCGGTCTTTCCAAGCTTGATGGCGATGCCGATGGTAGCGGAAACAGGGAACTCGAAGTGTCCGATGTTCTTTTCAACAGTAACATCATACCAGCTAGCCTTTGCAACCATGGCGCGGAGGTCCAGGAGGAGGTCTACGCGGTTGGAGAGGTAGAAGCGGTTGAGGATACCACCACCGTAGATCCACTCAGCTGCTGCAGCGGGAGTGAGAGCAAGACCTGCGGAGAGATAAGGAGCAACATTCCAAACGCGGGTCTCTTTGTAACCCCAGAAGGAGTCTGTAAGGCTCCAGAGGAGGTCTGTGGTGATGAAGTGCTGAGCAGGGCTCATAGGTACACCTTCAGAGCTCTTTACGTTGTTGGCGAGGCCGTGCCAGTTGAGACGGGCACCGATGAAGGGAGTCCACCATTTACCGAAGGAAACATCTGCAGCAAGACCGCCCATACCCTGTGCGAAGGGGATGCCGCTCTTGTTCTGGAAGTTAACGCCGGCGTTCCAGCCAATACCAAGGCCGATGAAGGTGTTGTCGAAGGCCTTGTTGGTCTCGTAAGCACCACGAACGACCTTACCGTTTTCGTCACGGTTTGCATTCTCCTGAGCGAAAGCGCTGGTGGAGAAGAGGAGGCTTGCTGCTGCAAGGGCTCCAAGAATCATTTTGATACCTTTCATAATAAGTATTAACGTTAATAAAAAATTGTTCTTTCCATTCCCATCAAGGGATTTTCATTTGCAAATTTAATCATTTTTCTGCAGAGAACAAATATTTGCCGCTTTTTTTTTAAATTTTTTGCGAAATGCCTATCTTTGTGAAAATCATTTTGGAATGAATTTCAAACTCCAGTCACCATACGCGCCTTCCGGAGACCAGCCGGAAGCCATAGAGCAGCTGTGCACCGCTCTGAGTCAGGGAGTTCCGGACGTAACCCTCCTTGGAGTTACCGGCTCCGGCAAAACCTTCACCATGGCCAACGTGATCCAGAAACTCCAGAGACCGGCCCTGATCCTAAGCCACAACAAGACCCTGGCGGCCCAGCTTTATGGAGAATTCAAGGCCTTTTTCCCGGAAAATGCGGTGGAATATTTTGTCTCCTACTACGATTACTATCAGCCGGAGGCCTACATCCCCGTCACGGATACCTATATAGAAAAAGACCTCAGCATAAATGACAAAATAGACGAACTCCGTGTAAGTGCGGCATCGGCCCTCATGAGCGGAAGAAGGGACGTGATTGTGGTTAGTTCAGTCTCCTGCCTGTACGGCATAGGCAACCCGGACGACTTCCATGACCAGACCGTAACCGTCCATCGCGGAGAGCACATGTCCATGACGCGCCTCCTATATAAGATAGTGGACGCCCTCTACTACCGCACGGAGACTGATTTCAAAAGGGGAAGTTTCCGCGTCAAGGGAGACACCGTGGACATTTTCCTTGGAGGGGCCGATTACGCCGCCCGCATAGAGTTTTTCGGCGACGAAGTGGACCGCATAGCCCTCATAGACCCCGTCACAGGGGCCATCTTTGAGGAAATGGAGAAGATAGACCTCTACCCCGCCAAGAACTTTGTGACATCCAAGGAAAAGGGCGCCAAGGCCGTGAGCCAGATCCAGGACGACCTTGTGAAACAGGTGGAATATTTTGAGTCCATAGGCAAGTTCCTTGAAGCCAAACGCCTGAAACAGAGGGTGGAATATGACATAGAGATGATAAAGGAGATGGGCTACTGCCCCGGAGTAGAGAACTATTCCCGCTATTTTGACGGCCGAAAGCCCGGCCAGCGCCCTTTTACCCTCATAGACTATTTCCCCAAGGATTTCCTGGTGTTCATTGACGAAAGCCATGTCACGCTCCCGCAAATCCGTGCCATGTACGGCGGAGACCACTCCAGGAAAGAGACCTTGGTGGAATACGGTTTCCGCCTCCCGGCCGCCAGCGACAACAGGCCTCTCACCTTCGACGAATTCGAGTCCATCACCGGCCAGACCGTATATGTCAGCGCCACCCCCACAGCCTATGAGCTCGAAAAGTCCGGGGGCCTTGTAGTGGAGCAAATCGTACGTCCCACAGGCCTTCTGGACCCTCCCATCGAGGTTCGGCCCACCAAAAACCAGGTAGACGACCTAATGGAGGAAATCCGCGTCAGGGCCGAAAGAGACGAGCGCGTCCTTGTGACCACCCTCACAAAGCGCATGGCCGAAGAACTGGACAGCTATTTCCAGAAAGCCGGCATCCGCTGCCGATACATCCACTCGGACGTGGATACCGCAGAACGCGTGGAAATAATAGAGGATTTCAAGGGAGGCCTGTTTGACGTCCTCATAGGCGTAAACCTCCTGAGGGAAGGACTGGATATCCCCACAGTATCCCTGGTGGCCATTTTGGATGCCGACAAAGAGGGCTTCCTCCGAAGCGGCCGCGCCCTCACCCAGACCGCCGGCCGTGCCGCCCGAAACCTCAACGGCCTTGTGATAATGTATGCCGACACCATCACGGACTCCATGGACGAAACCATCCGCGAAACAGCTCGCCGACGCACCAAACAGCAGGAATACAACAAGCTCCACGGCATAACTCCAAAGCAGGTTGCGGCCCACGCCAATCCGCTAATGACGGAACTCGTCAAATCCGGAGACGACACAACGCACGTCAGCGGTTTCATGAATCCAGTACTCCAGAACAGCGTCACGGGCCATGTGAGTGCCCGCGACAGCGTCTCAGATCCGGAATACGTACCTTCGGCCTCAGAACTTGGCAAGGGAGACGTAAGAGTGGGCTTAGGCCACGACGCAAAGAGGGAGACTTCTTCGGCCTATGTGGACGGATACATTGCCGCAGACCTTGCCGCAGTGCTCCAGGACCCCGTTATCCGCTCAATGTCAAGGGAACAGGTGGTGAAAGCCGCGGCCGAAGCCAAGCGCAAGATGCAAAAGGCCGCCGCAGACCTGGATTTCACCGCCGCGGCACGCTACCGCGACGAAATGTGGGCCCTTGAAGAGTATCTTAAAGTCTGGAAACCTTAACTACGTGCTTGATGTTCCTTATCTGGGACATCACCTTGTCAAGTTCCAGATTTGAAGGAACGGAGATTTTGAGGGCCACCTCAAATGTTCCGTTACGGGGATTGTCCGTGACGGTGAAAGAGCGGATGCTAGCCTTGAACTGACCTATAACTTCAAGGATGCGGCCGGAAGCGCTTTCTTCGTCGGTGATAACCTTAAGTGCCACCTGAAAACTGCCGCTGGAAGGGGTATCGGCCCATTTTACCTTCTGGATACGGTAGGGGTAGAGTTCCAGCAGGCGGGCGGCATTGGGGCAGGTGATGCGGTGAATCTTGATGCCGTCCGTGCGCGTCACAAAGCCAAATACGTCGTCTCCAAACACCGGGTTGCAGCATTTGGACATCCTGTAGTCAAGTCCCTTGACGTTCTTTGCATTCAGCACCAGGATGTCGTCCTTGCTCTCATAGTGTCTGGCGGCCTTGGCCGAAGCCTGAACGGCCTCTGCGGCCTCCACTGATGCCGCATGGCGGGCGGCCTCGCCAAGGATGTAGTCCTTGATTACGTTCACGTCCAGGGTTCCGGCACCAATGGCGGCGTAGAATGCCGTGAGGGTGGGGTATCCGTTTTTCTTGCGGAACTCCGTAAGCATTTCGTCGGGGAGTTCCAGTTTCCAGTTCTTGAGGCGCCGGTCAAGGAGTTCACGGCCATCTATGGCACGGTTTTGTTCCTGAAGCGCCAGCGCCTGCTTCACCTTGGAGCGGGCCTTTGAACTCACCACCCAGCCCAGCCAGTCCTGGTTGGGACGCTGGTTTTTGGAGGTCTGGATTTCCACCACGTCTCCGGTTTGCAGCTTTTCCCGGATGGAAACAGCCTTGCCGTTGACTTTTGCACCAACGCAGTGGGAACCTATGTTTGTATGTATGCCGAAGGCAAAATCAAGAACGGTGGCGCCTGCGGTAAGGATTCGGAGTTCGCCGGTGGGAGTGAACACGAATATCTCCTTGGATGGAGGCTGAGGCAGTTCCTCGGTGTCTTCGTCAGGGTGCTCCAGGGCATAACGCACGGATGTAAGCCATTTGTCAAGGGTTTCCTCACGCTTGATGCCTTTGTAGGCCCAGTGGGAGGCAAAGCCGTTTTCGGCCATGTCGTCCATGCGGTGGGTGCGGATCTGGACCTCTACATATGCGCCTTCACGGTTCTTGACCGTAATGTGAAGGCTCTCGTAGCCGTTTGGCTTAGGGGTTGTAACCCAGTCCCTGAGGCGTTTGGTGTCGGCCTCATATTCCTCTGTCACAAACGAGTACACTCTCCAGCAGAGGTCCTTTTCCAGTTTGTGGTCTTCGGGGTCGCACTCTATGATAAAGCGGATTGCAAATACGTCGTAGACGCCCTCAAACGGCACTTTCTGCTTCTGCATCTTCTGCCAGATGGAAAAGGCGGCCTTGGTGCGGATCTTCAGTTTATACTTGATTCCTTCGGCGTCCAGCTTGGATTTAAGGGGCTCGATGAACTCCGCCATCAGCTTCTCACGGTCCTTCTCTCCGGCCTTTAACTTATTGGTTATGAGGCGGTACTGCTCAGGCTCCGCGTAACTGAGGTAAATATCCTCCATCTCACGCTTCATCTTGTAAAGGCCCAGCTGATGGGCAAGGGGGATATACAGGAGAAGCGTTTCCAAGATTTTCTGGTCCCTGTTGCCCTTAGGGAACATCTTGAGGCTTCGCATCACCTCAAGGCGGTCTGCCAGTTTTAGAACCGTCACGCGGGGGTCCCGGGAATACTGGATTATGAGTTTCTTGTAGTTTTCGGCCTCCAGGCGGGTGTCCTTTGGCTTGATGGTGGAAATCTTACCAAGGCCATCCACAAGGGTGCAGATCTGCGCGCCCCATTCGGACTCCTTCACCTCATATCCGGCAATGCGGTTGGCCTCATGGAGGTATACCGCCGCAATGCACTCTTCCGGAAGGCCGATTTCGTCTGCCACAATACCGGCCACGGCATCAGGGTGGCCGATGAACGGAGTGCCGTCATGACGGGTAAAATCCTTGAGAGCCTCAGCCGCAGCAGCACGGGCCTTGTCTATGAGCGTGGAGTGAACCATCTGGCAATCAGTGTTTTATATAAAAACGTCCGGTCAAAAACAGATAGACGTTTTTGCTTATTTTGTTAATAATCAACTACTTGTCTCCACGGGCCTTCTGGCGGGCCGTGAGGGCTTTCTGGAACTCGCGGGCATTCACCATGTGCTGGGCGTATGATGTGGCAAAACGGTGGGTGCCGTTGAATGAAGGGTCTGCGCAGAAGAACAGGTAACTGTGGGAATCCGGGTGCAGGACTGCCTCGAGGCAGCTTTTGGGAGGGCAGGATATGGGCCCCGGAGGAAGTCCGTAGTTCTTGTAGGTGTTGTAAGGGGAATCCACCTCCAGGTGGGACTTCAGCACGCGGTTCAGTTTATAGTCAAAGCAAAAGGCCACGGTAGGGTCGGCCTGAAGTTTCATGCCGGTTTTAAGTCTGTTGAGGTATACCGCCGCAATGGCGGGCTGCTCCGGCACATAGCGGGTTTCGCCGTTCACTATTGATGCAAGGGTGCAGGCTTCGGCAACGGAAAGGCCCTGCTTACCTGCGGCGGCGCGGCGCTCCGGCGTCCACCAGGCATCGGCCTCCTTGAAAAGACGCTCCATGATATCCCTCACTGATGCCGTCCAAAGTATCTCGTAGGTATCGGGGATTATCCTGGTGAAGAGCATTGAAGGCTTGAAGCCAAGGGAATCGGCCGAAGAAATGAAGGCCGAAACCTGAAGCGAATCCACAAGCATCTGGGCCCCGACTTTCTTTGCAAAAGCCCCGGGAGTACGGATGGCCGAAAGCGTGAGGTTCACGGGGGTCTGCCAACCTTTGTGCAGCATGCGCATCACGTACATGCTGGTGCAGGTGGAATCTATGGTGTAATGCCCTACCGCAAGGGTGTTTACATCCTTGAAAGCACGCCTGAGGCTGGCGGCATTCTTTACGTTTCCGTGACTTATGATGGTGTCGCAGACAGACTCAGGATCTGTCCAGGGATAGATGTAGATATCCTCCCTGCCGCTGAAATTGGGAGCCTTACGGTCAAACCAGTAACGGTAGGCCCAAATACCGGCAACTAGCGAGGCCACAACAGCCAGGGCGATGGCTATTATGGTGACGGGCTTTTTCATAAAACTAGCGGAGTTTGATCTCGTCTCCTTCAAGGAGTTCCACGGGGAGGACCCATCCGTTGAGTTTGAGGATGGCTTTTTCCTTTACTGCAAAACGCTGGCAAATGGCGTGGAAGTCTTCTCCGTCTTCGGAGACAATGTACATCTCAAGGCCCTTAGGAGCCTGTTTTTTCTTGGCCTGAAGGTAAACTATAGTTCCGGGAAGGAGGGGTTCATCCTTCTTGAGGTCGTTGTAGCGGAGTATCTCCCATTTGAACAGGTGATACTGCTTTGCAATGGAAGCGTAAGTTTCGCCTTCCATGGAATATACAAACGGAACGTCGTTGAGAGAGTACAGAAGACGCGAAAGCTGGAAGTGGAATTCCTCCGACGCCGGCACGGAAACGCCGTTCCTGACTGCAGGGGCCGCAACAGGCTGCTCTATCTTGAGCGGGGACTCCGGAACCACGGTTTCCTCTGCGGTGGTGAGGATGTCGAAGCGGGAAAGATTAAGGTCCTCGATATACTTTATAAGTTTGCTGGCGTACTTGGGGTCCGTGGCATAACCGGCCTTCTTAAGGCCCGTAGCCCAGCCCTTGTAGTCTGTGCGCTCAAGATCGAAGAGGAATTTGTAGCGGTCTTTGTACCTGAGAAAATCCGAGTGGTCACGGAAACTCTCCTCCACGGAGTCGTATACCCGGAAGCACTCTCCGCGGCGGTCGTCATCCATGTACATGGTTTTTCCGGTCCAGCCCTTGTGGCACTTTATGCCGAAGTGGTTTTTACCGTTTACCGCAAGGGTGGAGAGGCCGGAACCGGACTCCAGGAGCCCCTGGGCAAGGGTAATGCTGGCCGGAACACCGGAGCGCAGCATCTCCTGCACGGCAATCTCATGGTATTTTTCAACATAGTCCTCCTGGGCCTTTCCCATCCTTTGGGCAAAGGCCGAAATGCAAAGCGTCAGGGAGAACAGCAAAAAAAGGCTTCTTTTCATCTTGCTAAGTTAAGAAGAAATTTTCAGATTTCGTAGCTCTCGCCGTCGGAAGTGGCGTAAGTTTCGGGGAAAACTGTGCGGCATTCGGCCTCATAGGCCTTTACATTGGAGTTCCTGGAGGAATAATGGCCGATAAGAAGTTTCTGTGCGCCGGCCTCAAGCGCCACCTGCGCCGCCTGCAGGGTGGTGGTGTGATGCCTCTGCGCGCCTTGGTCCGCGTACTCCTCAAGATAGGTAGCCTCATGGTAGATAACAGTGGTTCCCTTAAGCCACAGGGGCTCCTCAGGGAACGGCGCGGTATCCGAGACATAGGCGTAACTGCGGGGCACAAAAGGCTTGTAGGCGGCATGGGCCAAAGGAATCACCGTTCCGTCCTCCCTCACTACATCCTCCCCGCGTTTCAGGGAGCCGATTTCCGTAAGCGTGAGCCCGTACTCCCCTATTGCCTCTTTACGCACGTTGAAAGGCGGTTCCTTTTCCATTATACGGAAGCCGAAAGTCTCAATTGCATGGTTGAGCGGAAAAGCCTCCACCCTTATTGACTTGGTTTCCAGCACAGTCTCCGGCTCCTTCATCTTGAGCGGCGTAAAACGGATTTCGTATCCAATTCCATCCCCATAATAACTTAGGAAGAACTTAAGGATGGGGCCGAAGTTCACCGGAGCGAATATGTTTAGCGGCATTTGACGGCCCTTCATTCCAAGAGTGGACAGCAGGCCGAAAATGCCGAAAACGTGGTCACCGTGAATATGTGAGATGAAGACGGTGTCCAGCTTCATCATGGGAATGCGGTAGCGGGCCATGGCATACTGCGCGCCTTCACCGCAGTCCAAAAGAAACAAGCGCCCGTGCACACTGAGTGCCTGGGCGCTTTGGTTCCGGTCTCCTGCGGGCATGGCCGAAGCCGTGCCCAGCAGGGTAACCTTAAACATATTGGAAGAGGGATTACTCACCCTTTTCCATCTTGTCCTTGAGGGCTGCAAGAGCGGAGATGTCACCGAGGGTGGTCTTCTCCACGTTGCTCTGGACCTTCTTGATGGCCTTCTTTGCAGTTTCGGCCTCTGCGGTCTCCTTGGCTGCCTTTGCCTCCTGGTAAGTGCGGACGTGGGAAACGCGGACGGTGCGGGTGCTGCGGCGGAGGTCGACGATCTTCACGGGCAGAGTCTCGCCTGCGAGGGCCTGCTTGCCGTCTTCCTTGACAAGTTCACGGTTGAAAGCGGTAACCTCGGTGCCGTCTGCAAGGGTGAGGGTGGTGTTCTTGTCACCAACGGTTGCAACGGTAGCGTCAACAACGGGTCCAACGGGATATTTGGCCTCGAGTTCGTCCCAAGGGTTGGGAGTGAGCTGCTTGTGACCAAGGGAAAGCTTGTGGCTGTTTTCGTCGAAGTCAAGGATGACAACGTCGATGACGTCACCGGCCTGTACCATTTCTGCGGGATGCTTGATCTTGTTCCAGCTGAGGTCACTGATGTGGATGAGACCCTCTACGCCGTCCTCAAGCTCTGCAAATACGCCGAAGTTGGTGATGTTGCGTACGGTAGCCTTGTGCTGGGAACCGACGGGATATTTCTCGCGGATGCTCTCCCAAGGGTTGGTGGTGAGCTGCTTGATGCCGAGGGACATCTTGCGGGCCTCACGGTCAAGGGTAAGGATCTGGGCCTCGACCTCGTCGCCTACCTTAAGGAATTCCTGAGCGCTGTGGAGACGGGGGCTCCAGCTCATTTCGCTCACGTGTACAAGACCTTCAACGCCGGGTTCGATCTCGATGAATGCGCCGTAATCGGCCACTGCAACGACCTTGCCCTTAACGGTGTCACCAACCTTGAGGTCTGCGGAAA
>JAFVDC010000134.1 GCA_017478685.1 Bacteroidales bacterium
ATGCCCGCAGGCAGTGGTCCCTTGTAGACAACACCCTCCTGAGGTACGGCCAGCTCAACAGTTTCGATGCCGCCATGGTGCATCTGCTTAAGGCTGAGGGCGCTCTTGCCGCCCGCCCGGAGCTCCTTGTGGCCGACGAAGAGAAGAAAATATTGATTTTCCTACGGAAAAACTGTATCTTTGCACTGAATTTCTCGCCCAATGGCTCATTCGCCGATTACGGCTTCAGTGCACCGGAGGGAGAGTATGAGAATGTGCTTGACTCAGATGAGCAGATCTTTGGCGGATTTGCCCGTCTAAAATTGGGTGAGCATCATATCTCCATGCCCGGGAAATGCCCCAACGGCAACCAGGGGTACAACCACACCATGAAGTTGTATCTGCCGGCCCGTACAGCAATGGTTTTAAAGAAAGTATAACGACATATTTATGGCTTTTCTGAAATTCAACAAGTCGGAACTCGTCAATCTTGAGTATTCCCTGAAACGGGAAATCATCTTGGCGAACAAGACCGGTGCGTACTGCAATACGTCCATCGTCACCTGCAACACGCGGCGTTACCACGGCCTCCTGGCCGTACCGGTAGAGAAGTTCGGCGGTTACAGGCATCTCCTCCTGAGTTCCCTGGACGAAAGCCTCACCCTGAGGGGAAAGCGCTTCAACCTTGGAATCCACTGCTACGGAGACATCTACGAGCCGCGCGGACACAAGTACATTGTGGATTTCGACGCAGACCCCGTCCCTACGGTAACGTACAAGATCGGAGAAATCGTTTTCCGCAAGCAAATTGTCCTGAGCCCGGATTCCAGCCAGCTTTTCATCAACTATGAGCTGGTGAACGCTCCCGCAAAAGTGAAACTTGAGCTGAAGCCTTTCCTGGCCTTCCGTAACATCCATGGGCTTACCGGAGAGAATGACGCGGCCCGCACGGATTTCAAGCCCGTTCAAAACGGCGCCGCATTCTGCCTCTACGAAGACTTCCCGGAGCTCAATCTCCAGTTAAGTTCGGCCCAGAGCTCCTACAAGCACAATCCCGTGTGGTACAAGGGCGTCACCTACTCGGACGAAATGCGCCGCGGATTCGACTGCCGCGAAGACCTTCTGGTTCCCGGAACCTTCGAAATCGACATGAAATCCGGAGATTCAATCGTCTTTTCGGCATGCGCCGGAGACAACGTCAACGCTTCCGGCCTCAAGCGCCGCTTTGCAGCCGTGCTTGAAAAGATTCCGCCCATCAAATCGTACCGTGACCAACTTGTAAGGGCGTCGGATTACCTTGTGAGGGAAAATAACGGCCGAAAGATGATTGTGGCAGGATACAGCTGGCTCTATACCGGCCTTCTCCGTGAAACTTTGGGCTCCCTTGCCGGCCTCACCCTGTATGCCCACAACGACCCCAAGGAATTTGAGGAAATCCTTGACAACCTCATCGCAGACAACCAGGAGCGCCTCACCCGCCGCACAACCCAGGTGGAGTCTCCTCTCTACATGGCCGTTACCCTGCAGCAGTACATTGCCTACGGCGCATCCAAAAAGGCCGTCTGGGAGAAGTACGGTCCTGTGATGAAGACTATCATTGAGAGTTATCTTCCCGGCGTGCGCCAGGAAATCGCCATGCAGCCAAACGGCCTTCTGTGGGCCCAGAAAGACGGTGTGGCCCTCACCTGGATGAACGCCTACATAAATGGCAGGGCTGTCACGGAGCGCGCCGGCTACCAGGTGGAAACCAACGCCATGTGGTACAACGCCATCTGCTTCGCGCTTGAAAACGAGCGCAAGAACGGCAGCTTCTACAAGAAGTGGGCTCCCGTAAAGGAACTCATAGAGAAGAACTACCAGCCCACCTTCTGGAACGCCGACATGGGCTTCCTGGCCGATTACGTGGACAACGCCGGTCAGCACCTTGAGCTCCGTCCCAATCAGCTTTGGGCAGTTTCCCTTGACCATATCTGCGTGTCCGACGAAATTGTAAGCGAGGTTATGCGCGTTGTGAACGCAGAGCTTGTGACACGCCGCGGCATCCGCACCCTTAGCCCCCGCGACGTCCGCTACAAGGGCGTCTATGAAGGCAATCAGGTCCAGAGGGACGAAGCCTACATGAACGGCTGCAGCTGGCCATTCCTCCTTGCCCAGTACTGCTATGCAAGCTTCAATATGATGGGCAAGAATTTCATCAAGAGGGCCGAATGGCTCACCGAAGGCTTCTACGAAGACCTCTTCAAGCACGGTGTGGGCTGCTTCAGCGAACTCTACGACGGAGATCCGCCCCACGAGCCCCACGGTGCCATTTCTTCGGCCATGACCACCGCCGCCCTTCTCAATATCAACTGGCTCATTGAAAAATACAGGGAGGAGTAAACTATGAGAGTTCTAATGTTTGGATGGGAGTTTCCTCCCCACATCGCAGGCGGTCTTGGAACAGCCTGCGAGGGCATTGTAAAGGGCCTCGCATATAACGGCGTGGAAACCCTGTTCGTAATGCCTTCGGCCTCCGGAGATGAAGACCAGAGCGCCACAACCATCATCAACGCCTCCGACGTTGCAGTAGATACCGTCACGGAAACCGTGGACGAATTCCTGGACAAGGTAAAGTTCATCCACATTGGTTCCAACATGGTCCCTTACGCAGACCCTGAAGAATTTTCCAAGCTTGTGGAAGATGAGAAGAAGCGCCAGGTGAAGGACTTCTCCATCAGCTACGGCCAGAAGTTCAAGTTCTCCGGCAAGTACGGCGCCAACCTCATGGAGGAGGTCGCCCGCTACGCCATGGTGGGCGGCACAATCGCGATGCAGAGAAAGGACGAGTTTGACGTAATCCACGCCCACGACTGGCTCACATATTACGCCGGCATCGCCGCCAAGGAACTCACCGGAAAGCCCCTTGTGATACACGTTCACGCCACCTCCTTCGACCGCGGAAGCGTGGACAACATCGACACCCGCGTCTTTGCAATCGAGCAAAGGGGCATGCAGGTGGCCGATAAGGTGGTTACCGTGAGCGACCTTACCCGCAACATCGTAATCACCCGCTACGGAATAGACCCCGAAAAAGTTGTGACGGTTCATAACGCCGTGGACTTCAGCGGCCGTGAAAACCTTCAGGTAGAGCGCGGAGTGAAGGAACCCGTGGTTACCTTCCTTGGCCGAATCACCTACCAGAAAGGTCCCGAATACTTCATAGAGGCCGCTGCAAAGGTCCTCAAGCGCACCAAGACCGTACGCTTTGTGATGGCCGGCAGCGGAGACATGATGAACCGTGCCATCCGCCACGCTGCTCGCCTTGGCATCAGTGACCGTTTCCACTTCACAGGCTTCCTGAGGGGCATGGACGTCCAGAAGATGTTCGCCCTCTCGGACGTTTACATCATGCCGTCCATCAGTGAGCCCTTCGGCATTTCCCCTCTTGAGGCAAT
>JAFVDC010000135.1 GCA_017478685.1 Bacteroidales bacterium
ACCTCGTTTTCAAACTTGGCACGGTTGGCCATCAGTTCATCCGAGGTGTAGTTGTTGGCGCAAGTGCGGTAAGCCTCGAATATACAAGTGTTTATGTAGCCCATCTCCAGTTCCCGCACGGGTTTGCGGTACTTCACGAAGATATCCACGGCCTTGGACTCGTCTATCTGATAGGCCAGGGTGGGGGTCATGGAGAAAATGGCGGCATCCTTGGGGTTCACAGTGAACGGTTCATAGGTGACGCGCTGAATGTAAGTGGGATACTCGAAGATGCTTTCCGTGATGGGGTTGTACCACACCCAGCCGCGGCAGGTGCCCTCCACGCCGCCTTTGAGGGCTGCATTGGAGCTCCATTTCTTGAACTTGATGCCAACTGAGGCCGAATCAATGGTGGTGCAGCAGGATGCCATGACACCAATCACGACAACCGTCACCGCCAGTGCAATCCATGAGGATTTTGCAAGAACACCGGTTTTTTTCATTGCATTTTATTTTTTCTTGCCAAACAAACCGCCAAGGATACTGGCTGCAGCACCAAGAAGGCCGCTGCCTGCGCCGCCCTTGAGGGAAAGGAGGATATCGTTGATGTCAACATCACCGTCACCGTCCTGGTCCTTGATGAAACCGGACACTTTGCCGATGATTCCGGGAATGAGGGCTGTAAGTGCAGGAGCAAGGGAGCCAAGATTGAGTTTGCTCACGATGTTCTTGTTGAAAAGGTCTCCGGCAAGGGCGGTGATATCGCTCTTTGCAGCATCTGTCTTTCCGGTGAGGAGGTTCTTGATTTCGTCAAGACCGCCGGCCTTTGAGGCTGTCTGGGTAAGTGAGCCGAAGATTGAATCTGAAAGCCCGCCCAAGACCTGGTCCTTGATGTTTGCAGGGATTTCCACCTTTCCGGCCGAAGCGCTGACGGCCTTCTGAATGAAGTCATTGATGTTTACCATAAGTCAGAGTATTTTATGCCAATAAAGTTAATCCAATTATCACAAAAATCCAAGTATTAAACGCGTATAGCGTTTTTACAAAGCATGTGTGGCGTGGAGGTAATCCCTTGAAGCACAGCGCGTTACATAAAAGAGGGTGCCAAAAAACAGACACCCTCTTTTGAGCAACTATCACAAAATCAATGGTTTACCTCCACGGGTGATTATACGTGTTCCACCTCCGGATGGAGGGTGATGCCGTATTTTGACTCGATGGCCTGGATTACTTCGGTTTCCAGGCCGATTATTTCTTCCGGGGAGGCCTCTCCGCTGGCGTTGACTATGACCAGCGGCTGGTTCATATACACCTGCGCGCCGCCAAGGCGTTTGCCCTTGAAGCCGCACTGCTCTATCATCCATGCAGCAGGGACCTTGACCTGGTCTCCCACCTCAAAATGAGGGACGGTGTAGTCCGGGCCGTTTTCGGCCTTGGCCATGGCCACAATGCGCTCAAAGTGCTCTTTTGATATCACCGGATTGCAGAAGAAACTTCCGGCCGAACCTGTAACTGCAGGGTCCGGCAACTTTGCATTGCGGATGTCGATGATAGTCTGACGGATTAACTCAGGGGTGAGCGATTCCACCTCCTTGGACCAGGTCCACCCACTCTCTGGACGAGGTGTCTTTTTATCCCCTGGACCAGGTCCACCCACTATGGCTTCTGGTGCGTTCTGGGGCACACTGCCTGGACCAGGTCCACCACCTGAAATTGCACCTAGTCCACATTTACCGTGGACCAGGTCCAGACCCTTTAGGTCAAGGGCTTTCCTCAGCCCGCCGTAATCCAGGCGGGGCTGGGGTTCACGGCTTAGGCGGTAAGTGACGGCGGTGATGATGAACCGGCCTTTCCACTCCGTTTTGAACTTTGAGGTGCGGTAACCGTAGGCGCAGGTGGCGGGGTCTATGTGCACAAAACGGCCTTCCAGGCGGTCCCAGGCACGGATATCCACTATGATGTCCTTGGCTTCAACGCCATAGGCGCCGATGTTTTGAACCGCACTAGCACCACATTCCCCTGGGATGAGGGACAGGTTCTCCGGACCCCAGAGGCCTTCTGCGGCAGCCCAGGCGCAGAAATCGTCAAAGACCGTTCCGGCCGATATGCTAACCAAGACATCTGCACCATCGGTGGACCAGGTCCACCCACTTTTTGGACCAGGTGTGATTTTATCCCCTGGACCTGGTCCACCTACTGTGGCTTCTGGAGTGTTCTGGGGCACACTGCCTGGACCAGGTCCACCATCTAAAAGTGCACCTCGTCCAGATGTGTCCTGGACCTGGTCCACAGGCGTAGTACCTTCCTGGCCAAGCGTGGCAGAAACCCCGTAGTGCAGCACCGTGCCGGGGAAATCCTTGGTGAATAGGAGGTTGGAGCCGCCGCCCATGACCATTACGGGCTGGGGCAGGGCGCTGAAGTCCAGGGCCGGGAGTTCTTCTTCGGCCTCAATCTCAACGTACAGCGCGCACCTTACCTTCATGCGGAAGGTGTTTCGGCCGGAAAGGTCATAGTTGGCTAGCGTTTTCATTAACCTTCTGACAATTAGATTATTATACATTTTACTCCCGGCAAGGAAGCCAGGAGTAAAATTCATAAATGACTGTTACTGAGCGTTTTGAGGCAAACGCACATCTATCTGGAGTTCGTCCAGCTGCTCCTGGTCTATGGCCGAAGGAGAATCTATCATGACATCGCGGCCCTGGTTGTTCTTGGGGAAGGCGATGTAGTCCCTGATGGTGTCCTGACCGCCCATGAGCGCGCACACGCGGTCGAAGCCGAACGCGAGGCCCCCGTGAGGCGGGGCGCCGAACTTGAAGGCGTTGATGATGAAGCCGAACTTGTATTCGGCCTCCTCGGGGCCGATGCCAAGGACCTCGAACATGCGTTTCTGCATATCCGCATTGTGGATACGGATGGAGCCGCCGCCGAGCTCGTTGCCGTTGAGAACGAAGTCGTAGGCGTTGGCGCAAACGCGCTCAAGATCCTCCTTGGCGTTGCTGTAGAACCATTTTTCATGCTCCGGCTTAGGGGCGGTGAAGGGATGGTGCATGGCGTAGAAGCGCTGGGTTTCGTCGTCCCATTCAAGAAGCGGGAAGTCCACAATCCAAAGGGGTGCGAATTCCTTGGGGTTGCGAAGGCCAAGCCTGCCTCCCATCTCAAGGCGCAGCACGCCCAGCATGGTCTGGGTCTTGCGCTTGGCGCCGCTCATGACAAGGATAAGGTCTCCGGGAACTGCCTCCGCGGCCTTCGCAATGGCGGCGAGGTCTTCGGCACCGTAGAATTTGTCAATGGAGCTCTTGAAGGAGCCATCGGCATTAACCTTTATGTAAATGAGGCCTTTGGCACCCACCTGAGGGCGTTTTACCCACTCCGTGAGCTCATCTATCTGCTTGCGGGTGTATTCGGCCGCAGCGGGAACAGAGATGGCGCCGATGTATGCGGCATCGTCAAGAACGCTGAAGCCCTTGCCCCTTGCGGCAGCGGTGATTTCATGGATTTTCATGCCGAAGCGGACATCCGGTTTGTCGGAGCCGTAGCCATCCATGGCGTCGTACCAGCTCATTCGGGGCATGGGGTTGGGGATGTCAACGTTAAGGACATTCTTAAAGATGGTCCTCATCATGCCCTCGAACATATTGAGGACGTCTTCCTGCTCAACGAAGGACATTTCGCAGTCTATCTGGGTGAATTCCGGCTGGCGGTCTGCGCGAAGGTCTTCGTCGCGGAAGCAGCGGACAATCTGGAAGTAGCGGTCGTAGCCGGCCACCATGAGGAGCTGCTTGAAGGTCTGGGGGCTCTGCGGCAGGGCGTAGAACTGGCCGGGATTCATGCGGGAAGGGACCACAAAGTCGCGGGCGCCTTCCGGGGTGGACTTGATGAGATAAGGGGTTTCGATTTCCATGAAGCCCTTGGAATCAAGGTAGTTGCGAACCTCGTGGGCCACTTTGTGCCGAAGCGCCAGGGCGCGCTGGAGCGGGCCACGACGAAGGTCCAGGTAGCGGTATTTCATGCGGAGGTCTTCGCCGCCGTCACTTTCTTCCTCTATGGTGAAGGGCGGGGTGACGCTCTTGTTGAGGATATTTATGCTCTCAAGCTTGATCTCGATGTCTCCGGTGGGCATCTTGGCGTTTTTGGCCTGGCGCTCAACCACTTCACCGGTTGCCTGGATAACGAATTCACGGCCGAGGGACGTGGCTGTTTCCACAAGCTGCGCGGGGGCATCGGCCTCAACTACAAGCTGGGTGATGCCATAGCGGTCACGGAGGTCAATGAAGGTCATGCCGCCAAGCTTGCGGGCTTTCTGGACCCATCCGGCGAGGGTTACCTTCTGCCCTTTGTTTTCTATGCGGAGTTCACCGCACGTGTGTGTTCTGTACATATTTTGAGTTTAGAATATTCCAAGACGCAAATTTAGCAAAAAAATACGTATCTTTGGAAAACTTTTAACTATGGCATGTTTTGTAGCACCCCTTGTTCAGGCAATCGCAACCACAGCATATCGTAAAATAAGCAAGAAGCCCGTTCCGGCTTCCCTGAAAACCCTGGAAACCATGCTCTGGGGCGGTTCTGTGATGCTTATCGTAGACCACGTAATCAACGGAGAACTCACTTGGCAGTTCCCCTTCTTCACAGCGTTGTCGGAGACCGGCGGCGCTGCACCGATGTGGCGTGAAATCCTCACCGTAGGCGTGCCTATGTGCCTTGTAATAACGGCCATATGGGCAGTTTGGGCGCTTCTTGCCCGCCGCAGGGCTGTAGCTTCACAAAACTAAAACAATTTGTCATAATCCTCCTTACCCGTATCGCTGCGGTGCGGGTCGTCGTAGGCAAAGGATATTAAGAATCAGGTGCAAATACATGTGCCTGGTGGACCTGGTCCAGCCCATAATTGGACGAGGTGGCATTTCACTCTCTGGACCTGGTCCAGCCACTATGCACTACAAATATCTCAGGGGCACACTCGTTGGACCTGGTCCACATCATTTTTTCCCACCTAGTCCAATAGTTAGCGACACCTCGTCTAAAAAGGTACTGGACCTGGTCCACCATGCTCCGCTTAGCCGAATCAGATTTTTCCGAAAGTTAAACGACACGGAGTGGCCTCAGAGTGGCCTGGAGATGGGGGTGGTGTCTTTCACCCCTGTTCCGTGAAGGTGGGTAAACTGCACCATACAGCCCCAAAAGTACTTCTAAGAGGGGTGGGTGCGGTTTAAGTTTCGGAAGGGACCTGCAGGGACGGCGTTAAACACACAGTTTTGCAGCTGATCCCTTTGTTTCCAGTGATTACGCACCTTATCCCAAATGATAACAGGATTACCTGAATAGAAAATGAAAACATTTTCTTATCTTTGTATTGTCGGGAAACCGGCAGACATATTTAGAAAGTGTATGCTTTCGTCTTTGGATAGAAATCTGGACAATTTCTTTGCATCAAAGATGACGCAATACAATCTTCACCTGGTTATGCACACTGCGCTCGGCAGTGTTTCCATTCGGGTGTGGGGTATTGTTTATTTGATGCAGGGTCCGTCCAGAACCTCTATCCAGATAAGCGGGATACTCCACACTTTTTATATGTAATGGATAGAGAATTAATAACCAAACTGCTTTTATTATGAATATTTTCAAACGCAGCTACTGCGTAATCACTATCCTGTTGTTTATACTGGCTCTTGCCCAGAGCCCGGTTATTTTATCACAGGAAAAGAATGGGCATTTTGTCGTTGGAGCCAACACATCGTATGTTTTCGGTGGAAACGAAATAGATAACCCTTCCAATCTTATGTACTCCATAGAAGCCGGTATTTCTTATAACCTACTGGAGACTCTGAGGCTGACTGGCGGGATAGGAGGGTTTAGGAGCGTAATGTCGTTCTATAATTCGGGCCAGAGGATGGAAAACCTCAATGGCCCCATGGCATGGATTGGGGCAGAATATATCTTTAATCCTAACGGAAAGGTGATAAAGCCAGTCCTTTCCTTGGGACTGGGATACCGGCTCTTTGTACCGTCCTCAATGGCAGACTTAACGTATCCGTCATTCAATGAAGGCTTGTTCGATGGAGATACGATGCTAAAAAACACTGAAAACCACATCTGGAAATACATTCCATTTAATACACGAGAAGGGCTCACCGCAAAGATAATGCATCAAAGCGGTGCGGAGGGAATCTTTCTAAGATGTGGCATCGGGACTGATATCGCTATTGGAAATCTATCTCTCAACGTATCTATCATAGGAGAGTTAACAGAATTCTATACTGGCAGTTTTGCCAAAGACACAGGAGAAAGATATGGCAGAGTTGTTGTACTGCATACATTAGATGAGGATAATGTTCCCATAGGCGCCGGAACAAAAGTGTATACTGCGGGGAAGAAGCCATTTCCACAGAGATTACGTGGTGTTGTAGGTCTTTCTATCAAACTTCTGCTCTAAACTGTATCTCGAATTACCTTTATAACGGTTGAGGAATAAAAAACAGTTTCACATTTCTCACTGTTGGGAAACACCGTGGAGAGAAGGATTTCCGGAGGGAATTGGTCAAAATTAGAGCCCCACTAGTAGCGCCGGGGCGATGCCCAGCGTGGCGCAAATAAGGCGAGCCACCCGGAGAGTAGGCTCTGCGCGACCCGTTACTTGAACTGAAAAAAGTTGCATATATATTAAATTTAACGTATTTTTGCATAAAATGAGTATCATGTATGCAATAGACATTAAGGCCGCACGTAAAAAAAGGAAAATGACCCAGGAGCAGGTGGGCATTCTGGCCGGAATGAGCAAATCGCAGATCTCCCGTATGGAAAAGGGCACTTTAGGCAGCCCTGAAACATACGAGAGGGTTCTTTCGGCCATGGGATACCGTATAGTCATAACACTGGAGGACGTAAGGGCATCAAAATCTCTTGACAGAGACTATATTCTTTCTCTTTTAAAAGTTTACTATATATACAACAAAGAAAAATATGGAATAGAAAGAATCGGCCTGTTTGGCAGTTTTGCAAGAAATGAGGCATGTACGGACAGCGATGTGGATATCCTTATTTCCCTGAAGCAGCCCAATCTGTTCTCTTATGCCATTATCTCCCAACAGTTAGAAACAGTGCTTGGCCGCCACGTAGACCTGATATCTGAGAAGTCCATTCTCAAAGACAGTTTCAAAAACCGGATACAGAAGGAGGTAATATATGCCTGAGAAAGAACGCCTTGCCTCACTTCTAGAGGATGCCGTAGCAGAGATGGAACTGCTGCTTAAGATGTCTGCCGATATAAGGCAGCCGGATGACTTTGTATCAAACCTCTCCGGCCTTACTGCCTTTCGCGCCTGCGGTATGAGTCTTCAGTACATAACTGAAATCTTTGTTAAAATAAGGAACATCTGCGGAAAGGAGTTCTTTGCACCATACTCATCCATTCCATGGAACGCGGTCTTTGGAATGCGGAATTTCCTGTCCCATGAATATGGGAATATAGATACGGAAGGATTCTTTGACACCATAAAAAACAATATTCCGGATTTACTGGCTGTCACCAGAAAAATCATTGAAGACGTTAATAATAGAGACTAACACATGGAAGTACGTGCAAAAAAAGCCCTTGGGCAGCATTTTCTCACGGACCAAAAAGTGGCCCGCGGCATCGTGAATGCGCTTGCCATTTCAAGCGCAACCGAGAAATCTCCTTTTCCCGTACTGGAAGTTGGTCCCGGAATGGGTGTCCTCACACAGTACCTCCTTCAGAGGCCGGAACTTGACCTTAAACTTGTAGAGATTGACTCTGAAAGCGTGGAGTATCTTCTTACGCACTTTCAGGGAATGCAGGGCCGTCTCATGGAGGCCGATTTCCTCACGCTTCCGCTGGAGCGTATCTTCCCCGGAGACTTCTGCGTCATTGGCAATTTCCCTTACAATATTTCCTCCCAGATTTTCTTCAAGGTATTGGACCACAAAGACCATATTCCCCAGGTTGTGGGCATGGTTCAGAAGGAAGTTGCAGAGCGTATTGCCGAAAAACCCGGTTCCAAAACCTACGGCATCCTGAGCGTGCTGCTGCAGGCCTGGTACAACATAGAGTATCTGTTTACCGTTGGCTCCAGCTGTTTTGCCCCGCCACCAAAAGTTGAAAGTGCCGTCATACGGCTGCGCCGCAACGGTCGCACAGAACTTGGCTGCGACGAAAAACTGTTCAAGACCGTTGTTAAAACGGCCTTCGGCCAGCGCCGTAAAATGATGCGAAATCCCCTGAAGCCGCTGGCCATGGCCAAGGCTTCCCGCGAAAGCTGGACGGCCGAAGAATTATCGGCCTTCCTGACACAACCCGTTTTCTCACAACGTCCGGAGCAGCTTTCCGTGGAGGATTTTGTGGCGCTGACAAATCTTTTAGCATAAACTCCTGGCGCGTAGTTCACTGCTACACAACAAGTTACAACTTCCCGGGTGCACCGCAAAGTGCACCCGATTATTTATAAGTGGCTTATTATCAATAATTTGAGCACCAGCCTAGAACTGGAAGTAGATGAAGGACTGGAGGTCTGCGGTGATGAACTGGTAGAAGAAGATGATTATGAGGACCACCACAATGGCCATGACGGGAAGCGGGAGGGCGCTGAAAGTGAGGCGGTAA
The DNA here is from genome assembly GCA_017478685.1 of Bacteroidales bacterium. The sequence goes on from JAFVDC010000135.1 coordinate 8,603, forward strand.
CGGCGTTTGAAACGCTCCGGGAGCCAGTGGATGAGCATGCCGGCCACAAACAGGATGAGCACGGTGCCGTGCTGCTGGATCATGGCGGGGATAAGGTGAATGTCCCAGTGGGAGCCTATCTGGTTCACCATGTTCTTGGCAGTGTTCCAGGCCTGTTCGTTGGCAAGGGCGGGGTCAAGGTTGGAGCCGCTTCGGAAGAAAAGGCGGGTGAAAGTGATGAACACAAATGTCTGGAAAATGTCCCAGGCGCTGGAAATCCACTTGGCGGCGGGAGACAGTTTAAGGGGCACCACAATGCCTTTAGGCGTAAGTTCCGGGGCCGATGAAACCGTTTTCCAGCCGAAGGCCGCCCAGCGGTAGATGGTCTTGATGACCGTTCCCGCCAGAATTATCATGAGCCACACCAGGAAGAGGTTCCAAACCGGTGCGGGAGTCCAGACGGAAAGGGCCCAGACCAGCAGGGTGAAAAAGCCCGCAATGGCGGTTTTGGCCAGCATGGAGCGCCTGGTCCACACCTTATAGATAACCTGTCCAAGGCCGTTGAGGCCACCCCAGATCATGAAATTCCAACTGGCTCCGTGCCACAATCCGCCAAGGAGCATGGTGTTCATGGAGTTTATGTTGGTGGTAATGAGCTTGCGGTCTCCGGGGCTCTTCCATGCCCAAAGGCCGATTGCCCCCGCAATGACGGCAACCGCCACTGCAACCCACCAGCTTCCGCTGAGGAAAGAACCCACTACGGCTACTGTGACTATAATTATATAAGTGCCGGCACTGGCCGTACGGTTGCCTCCAAGGGGAATGTAGAGGTAATCACGGAGCCAGCGGCTGAGTGTCATGTGCCAGCGGCGCCAGAAATCCTGCGTGTTGGGGGCCTTGTACGGGGAGTTGAAGTTCTTGGGAAGGTAGAAACCCATGAGCATGGCAACGCCGGTGGCGATGTCCGTATAGCCGGAGAAATCGGCATACACCTGCAGGGAGTAGCAGAAGAGGGCCGCCAGATTCTCAAAGCCGCTGTACAAGAGAGGGTTCTCAAACACGCGGTCTGCGAAGTTCACGGCCATGTAGTCGGCCAGAATGAGCTTTTTGAGAAGGCCGTTCATTATCCAGAAGATGGCAATCCCGAACCACCGGCGGCTGAGGTTGTAGGGTTTGTGAAGCTGCGCTATGAACTCCGACGCGCGAACAATGGGGCCTGCAACCAGCTGCGGGAAGAAGCTGAGGTAGAACCCGAAGTCCAGGAAGTTCTCCACGGGCTTAATTCGGCCGCGCTTCACGTCCACTATGTAACTCACCGCCTGGAAGGTGAAGAAGGATATGCCCACCGGCAGGATAATGGCGTCTACGCGGAAAAGGGACGTGCCCGTAATGGCGTTCAGGAACTCTCCAAGGACATCATGGACCTCTATTGACAGGCCGAAGAGGTTGTTAAGGAAGTCCGTGAGAAAGTAGGCATACTTGAAATATGCCAGGATGCCAAGGTCTATCACCACGCTGATGATGGTGAGAGCCTTTTTCCAGCCCTCCTTTTTGAGCCGATACAGCCCCTTGGCGGCAAAGTAGTTATAGACTATCACAAAGACAAGAAGCGCCAGGAAGACCCCGCTTGTCTTGTAATAGAAGAACAGGCTCACCGCAAAGAGGAAACCGTTGCGGAGAAGCACCTTGCTGTGGAACAGGGAGAACACCGCGAACACCAGCGCGAAGAACGCCCAGAAGTAGAACTGGGTGAATAGCAGCGGATGGGCCTGGTCAAAGGAGAACAGGCTCACCGCAAAGTCCCGTATGACATCTACTATGGTCATCTGTACTCCATTATGGCATCAAAGAGAAGATCACCTATGAGGCGGTAGCCTGCTGGGGTGAAATGGACGCGGTCCGGCTGCATGAGGCCGGCTTCTTTCCAGGCGTCGGAAGATCCATAGCCACCCATTACGGCGTACATGTCCCAGAAAACGGCATCGTATTCTTCTGCCAGTTCACGGAATGCCTCCTCTATGGCCGAAGTGTGGGAATTTACGTACTTGCCCTTGAAATAACTGTCGTTTACCCCTGAAAACAAGACTGCGCAGCAGGGGTTGACATCCCTTACCTGACGAAGCAGGAACCTGTAGTTTTCCTTGAAACGGGCGGCGTCGAAATCATGCCCCTGGATATCGTTGATGCCGATTGAGAATATCACAAGGTCCGGCATTACCCTCCGGAGGTCTTCGGCCCAGTGGGAGCATTTGGCCCAGGAAGAGGTGGACGCGCCGTTGATTCCGGCCTCGGAATAAGTGAGGCCGCCGCCGGTGCGGTCAAGGTAAATACCGCGGAGGGAGAACTTGCCGCTTCCCTTGAAAAACACCTGCAGCCAGTCTGTGTAATACGGGAGGTCGAAGTGGGTGTACTGGTGGGAGGTGACCCCATAGACGGTGTCGCGGCCCTGAAGCAGGAGCACGGGCTGTATATCCCCTTCCCCAAGGATATCCACGCGGTTGAAGGCGTAGCCCTGGCGCAGCACGGGGCCGCCGTTACGGGCAAGGTCCACGGCCACGCGTGAGGCGGTGTCACGGACCTCCACGACTATGCCGGTGAGGCCTAGGTCGGAGCCATCGGCCTTGATGCAATTATGGGACTCCCAGAGGCCGCTGTAGGAGGTTGTGTAACTGACGGGGGTGTTGGTAAGGGCCGCCGCAAAGGGGAAAACCAGTCCCCTGCCGCCATCCAGGCCGTATCTCAGGGAAAGGAAACGGGTGCGGAGGCGGTCGGTCCAGGTTCCGCCCTGTACGTGGGAGCCGCCTACATGCAGGATGCGGACATCCCCGGTGCCGAAGTGCACCAGCGAATCCAGCTTTTGCCTAAATGCGCCGAAGGATTCGGACTCACCCTCCAAATGGCTTTTCTCCATGTTTAGAACAGGAGGGCGCTGGGCGGCACAAGGAACCGCCGCAGCTAGTAAAGCGATGAGAATGAGGCGTTTCACTTGGCCAGGCGGTAATAGTCGTAATATGTAAGGAGGGAATTGGAGAGGGCGTCTCCAACCTTCTGGGCTCCAGCGGGAGTGAAGTGGATGTAATCCGGCCCGGCATAGGGCGGATTATGCTTAACCCACTGGCCCATGGTATTTTCCCTGCCCATCATGCGGAAGAGGTCACTGTAGGCGGCGTCGTTCCTGAGAGCCGTGGCCTTTAGGGAATCCACAAGTTCCGGAAGGCGCGGCCAGGTGACAATTCGGCCCCCGACGCTTTTTCCCATATCGGAGGGGCCGATAAAGAGGATCTTTGCCTCCGGTGCCACCTCATGGAAATACTGGATCTGGGACTCTATCTGCTCCTGGTACTGCTCTATGACCTTTGTGGTGCGAGCGACCGGCATATAGTTTCCGCCGAACTGGAGGATGATGAGACGGGCGTCCATCATTTCCATGGAGTCTGACATGAGAGCCTTGTTGATGCGGGTGAAAATGGTGCCGGAGCAGCCCCTGAGGGGGATGTTGTCTACCTGAACGCCGGTTTCGGGATCGGCCGAAACCGCATATATTTCGGCACTGCCCTTGAAGGAAATCACGGCTTTCTGAACAGGCCGGCCGAAGTGCCAGGTGACTTTGCGAAGACCGCTCTCCCCTATTGTCTCAATGGGTTTGGGCTTAATGGTGTCGGAGTATGCGCGTACGGAAAAACCGCCGCCGGGACGGCCGTAGAGAAGGGTGACGGACTCAAAGCTGTGGACCTTTTCACGTGCGTTCTTGTTTTTGGTGGCGCGAAGCGTGACGGTGCCGCCGCCGGAGAGCTGAACCACCTGGGCCAGAATGCCGTAGCGGCTGTGACCGGCCCGCACCGTGGTGGAGTCTCCGTACATTGTATACTGGACAAATCCGCCGGCGGCCGTTTTCATGATGCTGGCCGAAGGGACGTTGCTGAGCGCCGGGAACATGCCCGTCCCGTTACCGCCGAACCGCTTCTGAAGAGCCTCACGGAGGTCCTGCGATATGCGGTCAAGTTCTATCTGGGAGTCTCCGTAGTGGATTACGCGAGTGAGGGTGTCTTTCTCGAAGGCCCGGAAGACGGGGTCGAAAAAAGTTACGTCGTCTCCGGGAAGATAAATGCGGTCCGGGTTTTCCGTGAAGAACTGCCTGTAGTACTCAAGGGTGTCATGTTTCATCTTGAAACGAGCCTCTACGGCGTTCAGAACGGAGTCTACGTCTACTTTGGTCTCATTGGCATCACGCAGGGTAGCCTGCAGATTGGGAAAGCGCACGGTGAGCGGACCGGCGGCAACGCCTTCGGCCGGCATTACCAGCCATAGCACGCCTAGGGCGGCAAAAACGCCCAGGAGGAATATGAGTACCTGCCTTGCTTTCATAAGGGGTACAAAGTTACACAAAAAATAGTTATCTTTGCAAACTATATAAAACCAGACGCAATGAAAGAAGCCATTGAAAAAATATTCCAGGAGCTGAATGAGCTCAAGGCATCAAGCCAGAAAGAGGCCGAAGAAGCGCGTATCCGTTTCCTTGGAAAGAAAGGTGAAATCACGGCCCTCATGGAGGAATTCCGTAATATCGCGCCGGAACTCAAGAGGGAGTATGGCCAGAGACTCAATGAACTTAAAAAGTACACCATAGAGAAGATTGAGGCCCTGAAATCTGCCGCCGAAACAGCAGCTGTGGCCGATGCCCCTAAGGAGGACCTCTCCATGCCCGGAGACTCTTTCCCGCTGGGTTCACGCCACCCCGTTTCAATTGTGCGTCAGCAGATTGTGGACATTTTCCGCAAATTCGGCTATGATGTAGCAGAAGGCCCTGAAATTGAGGACGATTACCATGTGTTCGAGGCCCTCAACTTCCCGCCCAACCACCCTGCCCGTGAAATGCAGGACACCTTCTTCGTGAGCACCGGTCACCTCAATCCGCTTCTTCTCCGCACCCATACCTCTTCAGTGCAGGTCCGCACCATGGAAACCCAGCCGCTGCCCATCCGCGTGGTGTGCCCCGGCCGCGTTTTCCGCAACGAGGCCATTTCGGCCCGTGCCCACTGCATTTTCCACCAGGTGGAAGGTCTTTACATTGACAAGGATGTCACTTTCGCAGACCTCAAGCAGGCCATCCTGCTGTTTGCCCGCGAGATGTTCGGCCCGGATACCGAAATCCGCATGAGGCCCTCCTATTTCCCGTTCACGGAGCCTTCGGCCGAAGTTGACGTTTCCTGCAACATCTGCAAGGGAAAAGGCTGCAACATATGCAAAGGCACCGGCTGGCTGGAAATCATGGGCTGCGGCATGGTAGACCCCAACGTTCTCAAGGCCAGCGGAATAGACCCTGAAAAGTATTCCGGCTTCGCCTTCGGTATGGGCGTGGAGCGCATTGCAATGCTCAAGTGGCAGGTCAACGACCTCCGTCACTACTTCGAGAACGACATGCGCTTCCTCCACGAGTTCGCCACCGCCACGGAGGTGTAAATTCCCTCGCAATAATATAGTTACGGGCAATGACTTACACGTTATTGCCCGTTTTTGTGTGTCTCGTTGCCCATTTGGTCAACGACTTACGCGTTTTTTGCGTTTTTCGTGTGACTCGTTGCCCGCGCGCGCATCGGGCGGCAGGAAATGCTAATGCAGCATTACCGTGAGGCCGGCCATGACGATGGAGACCATGCTCATGAGTTTGATGAGG
>JAFVDC010000136.1 GCA_017478685.1 Bacteroidales bacterium
GGAGCGCTTCGGCATGAAGATGGGCGTCATCCTTAAGGCCCCCATGGACGGTCTTGTGAAATATCATACAAGTTAGCTATGCCGAAAAACAAGTACCTGCTTCCGCTTGCCTTCATAGGCATGATGTTTTTCACCGTTGGCTTTGCCACCGGCATAAACGGGTATTTCGTGCCGTTCCTGGAGAATAACCTCTCCCTTACTTCGGCACAGTCTTACCTTGTGATAGCCGCAACGTTTACCGCATTCCTGGTATTCAGCTTCCCGGCTTCAACAATCATTGGCAAAATAGGATACAAGAAGACAATGTCACTGTCCTTCTTCCTCTTTGCCATCGCCTTTGCGCTGTTCATCCCGGCCGCAAGGCTTGAGAGCTTTGCCCTGTACCTTCTGGCCTGCTTCATTAGCGGAACGGCCAACACGGTGCTTCAGGCAGCGATAAACCCCTATGTAACCATCCTGGGGCCCATAGACTCCGCCGCAAGGAGGATAAGCATCATGGGTATATGCAACTCCCTGGCGCTGTCTCTGCCGTCGGTATTCATAGCCGCTGTAACCCGCAAGCCCATTGAGGCGGTGGGGCTGGCAGACCTTGACACCCCGCTTCTTATTATCATCGCGGTGGTGGTGGCCCTTGGCATAATCACCCTCTTTGCGCCCCTTGAGGAAATAAAGGCCCAGGGAGAGGAGAACGAGGAAGACTGCCCGTATGCCGCAGGGAAAACCTCCATCTGGCAGTTCCCCCACCTTGTCCTTGGTGCGCTGGCCCTGTTTGTGTACGTGGGCGTGGAAAACCTTGCCCTCCTCACCGTGCTGGATTATGCCCAAGGGCTTGGGCTCCCCAACCCTGAAAGCTACACAATATGGCCCGGAATAGGCATGGCCGCCGGCTATGTCATCGGCATAATCTGCATCCCCAAAGTAATCTCCCAAGTACAGGCTCTCAGGATATGTACCTGGCTTGCCGTGGCCGATTCCCTGGCCATAGTGCTTACCCCGCCGGAGGTGTCGGTGTGGTGCGTAGCGCTCCTGAGCTTTGCCTGCTCACTGATGTATCCGGCAATTTGGCCGCTTGCAATTGTGGACCTTGGCAAGTTCACCAAGAAGGGGTCGTCGCTGCTTGTGGCCTCCATTGGCGGCGGAGCGCTTATCCCGCTGCTCTTCGGAGCCATGAAAGACTGGGTTGGAGCACAGGACGCCTACTGGATCTGCCTTCCGTTTTATCTCCTAATAATGTTCTATGCATACTACGGTTACAAGATTCGCCGCTAGCGCAGTAGCGGTTCTCCTCCTCCTTATTGCAGGGGCAAAAGCTCATGCCTGCACCACCGCCATAGTTTCGGCCCGGGCCAGCAGCACCGGCAGGCCTATGATATGGAAGCAAAGGGATGCCGACAACGTCCGTAACACCCTTGCCCATGTGAAGGGAGAACGCTACTCCTACACCGGAATCTATGCCGATACCGACACCGGGCACCGCAAGACATACGGCGGGATAAACGAGGCCGGATTTGCCATCGCGAACAACCTCTCCTATAACCTTCGGCCCGATGACACGGGGACCCAGAACGGTCTCCTTATGAGCCGCGCGCTTGGAATATGCGAATCCCTGGAAGACTTTGAGAACATGCTCAGGGAAGGAACGGGCCTTGAGATAAGCGCCAACTTTGCGGTCATTGACGCCCACGGCGGGGCGGCATACTTTGAGGCCTGGGACCACGGATACACCCGCTACGACGTTCCCGAAGGCGGAGTCCTGTACCGCACCAACTTCTCCCTTTCCGGCCGTGAGAACGAAGGCGGCGGCTATGCCCGCTATGAGGCAATAAGCCGAATCATGGAAAAACGCCCCCGGGGAGGCTACAGCCCGGAATTCTTCCTTGACGCAGCCCGTAATTTCCACCACGGATTCAGCGGCAAGGACGCCTTGAAAGGCAATAACCTTGTGTACGACAACCATCTTATCCCCCGCCCTTGGTCGGCCTCCAGTGTGATTATAGAAGGGGTTACCCAGGCTCAAAAGCCCAATGCCGGAATGATGTGGTTCGTGCCCGGATACCCCCCTTGCAGCTATGCCGTTGCAGCATGGGTGGCCGCCGGGGACAATCTTCCCGCCACGGTTTCCGGGGATGCTCCGGCAAACGCCCTTGCCGTAGAGCTCATGCACAAGGTGCACCCGTTCTTCCAAAATGAGGAAGGCGCGGAATACCTGGACGTGAAGGCCGTCAAAAAGATACTTCCCATTGTAAGGAAGGCCGAAAAGGCGGAGCTCAGGGAAGCCCGCCAAACAGACGGATTCAACCCCTCCGAAGTCCTTGGATACAACAAGGCCTGCGAGGAAAGATTTGAAGCATTCAAACAAAAGCTGACAAGATGAACTTTACCCCCTGGACACTGCTCATAGACGTTGGAGTTGTTTCCCTGCTGCTACTGCTGGGGAAGCTTCTCCGCGCAAAAGTACCCTTTATCCAGAGGCTGTTCATACCCCCAAGCCTTATAGCCGGTTTCTGCGGCCTTATCCTGGGGCCGGAGGTCCTTGGATGGCTGCCACTTTCATCAAACATGGGCACCTACGCCGGCATCCTGATAGCCCTTGTCTTCAGCTGCATCCCGTTTACCTCCCAAAAGTCCCGCACCAATGACAGCGGCGCCCGCATAGGCCGGATGTGGAGCTACTCCCAGGCGGGAATGCTGCTCCAGTGGGCCCGTGGCTGAGCCCTTGGCATGTGGGTCCTGAGCCTATTCTGGCCCATAGACCCCTCCTTCGGCCTTTCTATGCCCGCCGGATTCTGCGGAGGCCACGGCACGGCTGCGGCAATTGGCGAAGCCTTTTCCAAACACGGCATAGAGGAAATGCAGTCCCTTGCCATGACAGCCGCTACGGTTGGCATCATCGCCTCCGTGGTCATTGGCATGTGGGTCATTTCATGGGGCGCCGCCCACGGTAAAACCTCCTTCCTGGGGAAATTCGACACCCTCCCGGAGGAGCTCCGAACCGGCATACTCCCCAAAGACAAGCGGATCTCCATGGGAGAAGCCTCGTTCAGCGCCATTTCCCTGGACTCCATGACCTTCAACTTCGCCTTCGTGGCCCTTTCGGCCCTGGGCGGTTACGGCATCTCAAAGCTGGTGGCCCTCCTGTGGCCCGCCCTTATGCTTCCGGTATTCAGCTGCGCCTTCATCGCCGCACTCCTTGTGAGGTGGATCCTTGGAAAGATTAAGGCCGACGAACATATCTCAAAACCTATCGTGGGGCACCTCAGCGGGGCCTTCACGGACTATCTGGTGGCCTTTGGAGTTGCATCCATAAAGCTGGAGATTGTAGGCCGATTCATTGTGCCGCTCACCATCCTCCTTGTAATAGGGCTGGTCCTTACGCTTCTCTATGTGTTCCTTGTGGGCGCCAGGATTCACAGGACTTACGCATTTGAAAAGAGCGTTTTCACCTGGGGCTGGTTCACCGGAACCATGGCCATGGGAATCGCCCTCCTGAGGATTACGGACCCCGATTCAAAAAGCGGCTGCCTTGACGACTACGCCATTGCCTACCTTTACATAGCCCCTGTGGAAATAGCCCTTGTAAGCTTTGCTCCGCTTGCATTCACCTCCGGATTAGGCTGGCTCTTCATCCTTGCCTGCGCCCTCACAGGAGCCGGAATCATGGGATTTGCTGCGGCAAGGGGATGGCTCAAGAAATAAGTGTTATGAAGCGTTTATTGTGTATATTGGAGTCCCTGCTCATTATTATTCCTACCCAAGCAGGGACTCCCCGAAAGGGGAAGACAGACATTGGGGCCAAGTATCTTGACACCCATTTTGCGCTGTACGATTCCCTCCAGAAGAGCATCTTCAATTATGCCGAAACCGCCTACAAGGAAACAAGAAGCGCAGAGCAGTGGGCATCGTTCCTTGAAAGCGAAGGATTCCTGGTGGAAAGGGGCGTTGCAGGCATCCCCACGGCCTTTGTGGCCAGCTACGGAAGCGGAGCTCCGGTGATAGGCATGATGGCCGAATACGACGCCATTGCGGGCATGAGCCAGGACACCGTCCCCTTCCGTAAACCCCTTGTCCCGGGAGCACCGGGACATGCCTGCGGGCACAATGTCCTTGGAGCCGGTTCAGTTGCAGGCGCCGTGGCCGTCTCCAAGTATCTTTCGGCCACAGGAGTATCCGGTACGGTGAAACTCTTTGGCTGCCCCGCCGAAGAAGGCGGCGGCGGAAAGGTGTACATGATGACGGGGGGCGTGTTTGACGGGATTGACGCCATGCTGGACTGGCACCCCGACACCAGAAACACCGTAAACAAGGCTACTGGCCTTGCAAACGTGCAGGTGATATTCACCTTCACGGGGAAGGCCTCCCATGCATCGGGAGCGCCGGAAGCCGGACGCAGCGCCCTTGACGCCGTGGAAAGCTTCAACTACATGATGAACATGATGCGGGAACATGTGCCCCAGACTTCCCGCATCCATTACGTGATAACGGACGGAGGCAAGGCTCCAAACGTGGTTCCGGACAAGGCAAGCGTGAAGTACTTCTTCCGCAGCCCGTCCCGTGAAACCGTACGTGATATCCTTTCCAGGGCCCTCAAGGCGGCCGAAGGGGCGGCAATGGGAACGGGTACCGTCTTTGACTACGAGCTTGTCTCCGGCAACTATGAAAGACTTCAGAACGACGAAATGGCCGCCCTCGTGGGGCGCTCCCTTGAAAAGGTGGGCGGCATAAGGCTGGATGAGCGGGAAATGGCGTTGGCACGCGAAGTTGCGGCCGTCTCCGGTGCAGACGCTTCGCTCATCGACCGGCTTTCAACGGTTGTTCCTCCCGCCGACGAAGGCTACGAGGCCTATGTGTCTTCAGACGTCGGGAACGTGACCTGGGCGGTTCCTACGGGCAGTTTCCGCTACTCCTGCTTCACTCCGGGCGGCGTGGGACACAGCTGGCAGCA
>JAFVDC010000137.1 GCA_017478685.1 Bacteroidales bacterium
CCCAAGCAGGAACAGGAACTCCTGGACAACCACTATAACCGCGTCACAGACACCTGCATCCCTGAAGAGGAAGCTTTCCGCCGTCTGGAAAAACACCTGGTAGAGGTCTGGGACAAAGCCAAGGCAGAGGGCAAGCGCTACCTCCCCTACGAGTTCATTTACCAGATGATCCGCAGCGGCGTCCTGGAGCAGTACTATGAGATAGACCCCAAAGACAGCTGGGTAGTGGCCGCCTGCGAGAAAAACATCCCCATCATCTGCCCCGCATGGGAAGACTGCACCACAGGCAACATCTTCACCGCCCATGTCATCCGCGGCGAATACGACCCGCACATGGTCATCCAGGGCGTGGAAGTGATGATGTTCCTGGTAGACTGGTACAAGAAGAACGCTCCCGGCGTCGGCTTCTTCCAGATTGGCGGCGGCACCGCCGGTGACTTCCCCATCTGCTGCGTTCCCATGATGGAGCAGGACCTTGGATGGGAGGGCACTCCCCTCTGGGCATATTTCTGCCAGATCTCAGACTCCACAACTTCTTACGGTTCCTATTCCGGTGCCGTCCCCAACGAGAAAATAACCTGGGGCAAGCTTGCACCCGATACACCCAAGTTCATCGTGGAGAGCGACGCCACCATCGTAGCACCTCTTATCTTCGCCTACGTCCTTGGCTGGTAAGAAGAGCATACTGACAAAAGTGAAGGGCCTGTTCCGTAAAAAGGGGCAGGCTCCTTCCTCTCCATTGTCTTCATCAGCCTCTTCCTCGCATGTGCCTCCGCTTGCAAAGCCGATGTCGGCAGGAGAAGCCCGCGAGATTGGGATTCTGGTTCACGAGTGGGTGCGTGCCAAAGGCTACCGCCTTCCCCACCGTACCATGCAGGAAGCTGCAAAAAGCATCGGCACGGATTCAGTAAAACTCCACCGTTACTGTGTCAATTCACTGGGCATGGATTTCCGCGCATGGCGCACCGGCCTAAGGGTGGAAGACGCCAAGAAAATAATGGCCGAAGACCCTTCCATTCCCGCTTCTCACGTTGCCAGGATGGTTGGCATCATGGACCGCAGCAACTTTTTCCGGCAGTTCACCCTCATCACAGGCATGAGCCCGGACGACTGGCGTAAAAATCACTCAAAATAACCCGCTTTTCCTGATATTTTCGGCCATCTCATGAGCCAACCTTGCTCGCGCCTCAAGGGAGTACCATGCAATGTGCGGGGTAAGAAGAAGGCGCTCAGGGTGAGCCATTTTAAGGAAGGGATGGCTCTCCGGCAGGGGCTCTTTCACGTACACATCTATACCGGCCCCGGCAATGAGGCCCTCGTCAAGGGCGCGCGCCAGGTCCTCTTCAACGGCAATGCCTCCACGGCCTGTGTTCACAAGGAAGGCCGTGCGCTTCATTTTCCGCATCTCATTAAGGCCGATAAGCCCCGCCGTGCGCTCATTGTACGGGGCGTGGATTGAAATGACATCGGCCTTTGAAAGGAGTTCCTCAAGCCCTACGGAAGGATATTCCTTGCAGTGCGAAGTGCCTGAGGTTGAATAATATATGACATCCATTCCAAAAGAGCGTCCAATTGCAGCCACTTTCTGGCCGATTGCTCCCATGCCAATGATTCCGAGGGTTTTTCCGGAGAGTTCCGTGAAAGGATGACGGTAGTCTACATGTACGACATTCTTGCTGTACTCACCTCCATGAACGAATTCGTTGTAGTGGAAAGCGCGCCCGGCAAGGTTCAGGATATGCATCCAAGCTGTCTGGGCAACGGAATCAGTTGAATAACCGGCAACGTTCTTGACGGCCACTCCGCGCTCCTCACAAAGTTTTACATCAATATTGTTTATGCCGGTGCCGGCTTCGCAGACAAGTTTGAGCTTAGGGGCGGCGTCAAGGAAGGCCTTGTCCACAATCACCTTGTTGAGGCATGCTACGGTGGCATCCTTCACTCTTTCACGCGCTTCTTCGGGCGTGGAACTTGGGTATACGGTAAGCTCTCCAAGCGAAGCCATCTCTTCCAGGGAGGCGTCTCCCATTGTTATAGCATCCAGAAAAACTATTTTCATAACAGGGCGAAATTTAAAAATGTGTACAAACTTACGCAAAAATTTGTATATTTACATCTTAGAATGAAAACTGCAGAAGAAATATTGGCCCTCATTGATGAAAAAGCGCCCTATTCAATGGTGCTTGAGGCATCTGTGCGTGACTACTGCGTGCTTGCTCTTGAGTTTCTAAGGGGCAAGGCAGATTTCGGCCGATATTTCGAGACCTCCCTTCCAAATCCCTTCCCGGCTCTGAATCAGGAGCTTAAGGCACGGAAATATGCCTTGGAGAGGTATAGTGCGCAGTTTTATGCGCCGTCAGAGGAAGCCCGCCTCGCAGATGTAATTGCCGACGTCGCTTTTGCCCAAAGCGAGCGCCTCACCCTTGTAACGCCCTCTTCGCCGCAGGCCGACGACCGTGAACGCGCGTGCGTTTACATTGTGGCCGTCTATACCCTCTTTGCCCTTGCTCTTAATGGCCGAACAGACTTTGCGGTGCTTTTCCTTGAAGCCTGGGCCAATTTCAACGCCTTTGCCAGCGCCCGCACCATCCGCAAGCACTACGACCGCAGTTGGAACAGCCGCTACGAGGGCCTTTTCTATCCGCTGGGGTAAGTCTTCGTGGAGGCAACATATTGAGTATTAATGTTTTAAATAAAATAGGGTGAGCATTTTAGCTCACCCTATTTTGCTTAATTAACTGTAAATCAAAGAGTTGTCTCCACGCTCCTTATGCGCCAAGGCGGGCCTCAAGGCGCTTCCTGATTTCCTGGAGGAACTGCAGAGAGGTAAGACCCTTAGGAGAAATGTTGGCGTTAAGATTCAGGAGATCCTTGGTCTCAAGGCCTTCATTCAGGGTGTCAAAGCAGGCCTGCTCAAGCTGGTTTGCGTAATTCACCAGTTCCGGAAGGTTGTCCAGTTCTCCCCTCTTGCGGAATGCGCCGCTCCAGGCAAAGATAGTGGCCATGGGGTTGGTGGAAGTCTCTTCACCCTTGAGGTACTTGTAGTAGTGGCGGGTAACGGTGCCGTGAGCGGCCTCGTACTCGTACTTGCCGTCCGGGCTTACCAGGACGGATGTCATCATGGCAAGTGAGCCGAAGGCAGTGGACACCATGTCGCTCATGACATCGCCGTCGTAGTTCTTGCA
>JAFVDC010000138.1 GCA_017478685.1 Bacteroidales bacterium
ATGCTTACACTCAAAACTCTCCGCGACGATCCGGAACTCGTAATCCGTAAACTCGCAAAAAAGCATTTCGACGCCCGTGAGATTGTGATGGACGTCTTGGCTATGGACGATAAACGCAAGGCTCTCCAGCAAGAGTCCGACGCCCTCCTCGGCCAGCAGAAGAAGGCCGCGGCAGCAATCGGCCAGCTCATGAAGGAAGGAAAGAAGGAAGAGGCCGAAGCCGCCAAGGCAGAGGTTGCAGCCATCAAGGCACGTTCACAGGAACTCCTCAAGGAGGCCGACGACAACGCCGCCGCTCTTCAGGACAAACTTGTCCTTCTCCCCAACCTCCCCTGTGACCTTGTACCGGAAGGTGCAGGTGCAGCCGACAACCTGGTTGTGAAGATGGGCGGCCCGGAGGTCCAGCTTCCTGAAAACGCTCTTCCCCACTGGGAACTTGCAAAGAAGTACGACATCATTGACTTTGACCTTGGCGTAAAGATTACCGGCGCAGGTTTCCCCGTCTACAAGGGTAAGGGTGCAAAGCTCCAGAGGGCTCTCATCAACTATTTCCTTGAAAGGAATACCGCAGCAGGCTACACTGAGGTGGAGCCTCCCGTGATGGTTAACGCCGCTTCCGGTTTCGGCACCGGCCAGCTTCCGGACAAGGAAGGCCAGATGTACCACGCCACCGTGGACAACTTCTACATGGTTCCTACCGCAGAGGTTCCCGTAACCAACATCTTCCGTGACGTTATCCTTGGCGCAGACCAGTTCCCCCAGAAGCTTACCGCCTACACTCCCTGCTTCCGCCGTGAAGCCGGTTCCTACGGTAAGGATGTCCGCGGCCTCAACCGCCTCCATCAGTTTGACAAGGTTGAAATCGTGCGCGTGGAGAAGCCCGAGAACAGCTATGCCGCCCTCGACGACATGGTGGCCCACGTAGAGTCCCTGGTCAAGGAACTTGGCCTTAAGTACCGCATCCTTCGTCTGTGCGGCGGAGACATGAGCTTCACTTCGGCCATCACCTATGACTTTGAACTCTGGAGCGCCGCCCAGGGCCGCTGGCTGGAGATTTCTTCCGTTTCCAACTTCGAGAGCTACCAGGCCAACCGCCTGCACCTCCGTTACAAGGACGAAAACGGCAAGATGCAGCTTGCACACACCCTCAACGGCAGTTCCCTTGCACTGCCCCGAGTAGTTGCAGCCCTCCTGGAAGACAACCAAAAAGACGGATAAATTGAGATTCCTCAGTGCCTCCGTCCTTTCACAGGTTTTGACAGGATAGATTAATCCTTCATTTCAAAATAGTACTTGCGCACCCAGTACTCGAAGAGCGGATCTTCCAGTACTGGGTTGTCGTTTGCATCCAGCATTATCACCTCTTTTTTCATGAGGGCTTCCTTCACGCGCTTGACGTTGGCCGAAGAATTGAGGCCGTAGTGGCGGATGACTTCGGACGAGCTGAACCGCGTGACGCCGTCAAGGACAGCCCTGAGCAGGCTCACCTGATGGGTTGTGAGGCTGTTCATGATGCCGCGGAAACCGGGCTCGTGGATGGCCACAAGGCCCTCCAGGGCTTCCACCAGGAGAGGCTCCATAATGTAGCCGCGGCTCATGGAATCGGCAATGGCTATAAGGTGGTTGATGTACCAGAGATGCCCTTTGAAAAGGTTGTACACGCCTTGCAGGAGGCGCTTCTCGACCACTTTTCC
This sequence comes from Bacteroidales bacterium, assembly GCA_017478685.1. Next base: position 1,695 of record JAFVDC010000138.1, read on the forward strand.
GCTGGATAAGAACCCGCGGTGAAGGTGCTCCGTCACCTCTTCTTCAGGGGCGGCCGAAAGCCTTACCCTCTCCACCCTTCGGCTGAAAAGGACGCTGCCGGCGAAAATGGAGCTCATGGCATTGACGGCGCTGCCACACAGCACAAAGGAGAACTGCCTGCCTTTCTCGGTTTTAAGTACCGCCGAAAGAGGCCGGAGGATGAAATCAGGGTCCTCAAGATTCAGGACGCACTGGAACTCATCAATTATAAGGATCATCCTTTGGGCGCGGGAATCGGCCAGCGCAAAGGGAAGTCGCAGCATTGCCTGGGCGTCGTCTTTGTCAAGGGGCCACCCAAGGGACACCACCTGTCCGGTTTGGGCATACTCTTCTTCGTCGAAGACAAAGTGAGTCCCGGAAAGATGCTGCTCCACAAGAGCCTTGAACTCCAAAGGGCTTGAAGCCACCATCTTCAGGACAGTTGTCCCAAGCCGAAGGAGAAACTCCTCCGGAGTGCGGATGTTCATGGCGCTAAACTGCCCTATGATAAATGTTTTGCCGGTAATCCTGAGGGAAAACAGCGTTTGCTGGATAAGGGAAGTCTTGCCCGTCTTCGGGGGCTCATATATCGTAACGTGCTCCCCCTGGGAAAGAAGGTTCCCAAGGAGAGTCACGTCTGCTTTACGGCCGACAAACTTGTTGCCGGTAACGTACTGCGAAAACGGGAATGCGGTATCCATGATTATTCGGCGGGAGCGGCCTCGGGGGCAGGAGATTCCTCGACTTCGCTCGGAATGACATCCTCAACCACTTCCTCAACGGGATCGGGGTTGTAGCACTTCAGGGGGCTCTTTACACCGATAGGAGCAAGGACATTGCAGAGCCACAGGGCCACGGCGGCAACAATGACGATGCCGCAGAACCAGCCCCAGAAACGGCGGCGGGCCTGAGCCTTGCGGGCCTTTTCATCCACGGCGGTGAGCTTGGGGAATTCGGCCAGGGAAGTAAGTGTCTTGCCGAATTTCACCCTCACAAGGGCCTTGGCGTTGATAGCCCAGCCGTTTGCATTGAGTATGGGGCCTACGTCGCGCTTGCGGAGTTTTCTCCAGGCGATGAACATTGAAGGACCGGAGATGAGGAGAAGGACAACGGCGATAATGATGAGAGCCTGCCACCAGGTAATTCCCTTGAGGGCGGCGACCACACCCGCCAGGGCTGCACCAATGAGGCCGATGGCCATGCCTACGGCGGCAAAGATACCGGCATATTTGGCTATGTCGAAGGGTGCTGCGGGAGCCTTTCCGTCTGCGGCGGTATTGGTGGCGGCGGTAAGGCCGGCCATGGATTTCTCGTTCTTTTCGGCGGCCTTCTTGTCTATGCGGTCGTTGATCATGCGGGCAACCTTCTTGTAAGGGCTCCAGAAGGCCTGGCGCACGGAAATGGGGTTGTCAACTATGGCCGTAACCTTGGCGGTGTAGTCGTTGCCTTCGCGGTCGTAGAACACGGCGTTCTTGCCTTCACGGAGACCATCCACGTCACCGTCTGTGAGCACTGCGGCAATGTTGAAGCTCTTGCCAAGTTTCTCCGAGGTGCAGGCGCAGTAGAGGATGTACATGCCGCTGAGGGAGGAAATCTCCGGAGCGGGACCGGCAACCTTTACACAGAGGTCCGTGCTGCGCTGGTCGATGTACAGGCGGCCGGCCTGGAAGATGGCCTTCTTCTCAGGGTCGTAGAAATCGGCAAGGACAACGTAGTTATTAAGGAAACGGTAGAAGTTCTTGTACAGGCTCACCAGTTTCCCGACCTCCTCGATTGAAAGGGCGTTGGCCTCTTCGGCCTTGTCTTTCTCTATGAGTTCCAGGAGGGCGGCCTTTTTGTCTTCCTTGAGGATGGCCTCAACGCATTCAAGGCCAAGGGCTTCCACTTCCCCGCCCTTCTTAGCGCCAATCCATGCGCAGTACGGGCCGAACTTCCCGAGGATTTCATTCCAGGAGGTTTCGTCAAGCACCTTGGGAGCATCCGTAAGTGCCTTCATGGCATCTACGGCAGCCTTCCAGGCAGGGTTGACGGCATCAAGGTGAAGTTTTCCGTCCTTTGCGGGCTTTGCAAGGGGCTGCAGGGCAATCTGGTCTGCGGCGGCGGCAAGGTTTCCGTCAATGGCGGCAATCTTGTCTACGTTCACGTCCAGGGCTGCGGATGTGGCCTCGTCGAAGCCTATGAGCTTGCAGCGCATGAAGTAATCGGCCACCTTGTCCCTCAGGGCCTCCACGGCTGCAAGGGCATCCGCGGTCTTGTCACCAAACGGGAAAACGTCCGGGGTGCCGGCTTCCTTCCAGGCCTTGTAGTCTGCGCAGGCGGCATAGAATGCCTCAATGTGGTCTGCGGTGATGCCGGGAACTCCGCTGCGGTCCGTGGCGCTGGCAATGCCTGCGATGGTTTCTATGAGTTTTGCCGTCGCCTCGTCAGCCGCCGATGCAGGGGTGATGATGCCGTCTCCGTTGAACTTGGTGTCGGCAAAGATCTTGGTGTAGTCGGCGGTGTCTTCCACTGAAATGGACTCTTTCTCCAGGCCAAGGTTCCTCAGAATCTGGCGGGCCGAAGACAGGGGCCTTGCGCCATCTGGGTCGGACTCGTTGAAGTTTGAGAACTCAAGGGTGTCGGAGCCTTTGAGGATGGAGTCTGCGTCCTTGATGACACGGGTGAGCCACTGGGCTGTCCTGATGACTTCGTCCACGCGGATTTTGCCGTCTGCGTCCGTGTCTATGTACTTCAGGGGTTTTTCGTCAAACTCCAGGCCCTGTGTAGGGCAGCTGAGAACGGTCCAGAGCTTGCGGTCAAGTTCTCCAAGATGGCGGATATCCTCACCGCTTTGGATATTCACACGAACGGTGCCGCCTACCGAGGCGAACTTCCAGGGATAGGTTTGAGAGGTCTTTTTCATATACTAACATTTATGTTACCCACAAATTTAGTAAAAAATTTTGCAGGTCAGCAAAAAAATTATAACTTTGCAGCCCATTTAAGAAAAAGGAGGTGTAAAAGCATGATCATCGTACCCATCAAAGAAGGAGAAAACATCGAGAGAGCCCTTAAGAAATTCAAGCGTAAGTTTGAAAAGACCGGTGCTGTCCGTGAGCTTCGTTCCCGCAAGAACTTTGAAAAGCCTTCAGTGATCAAGCGCATGGCCAAACAGAAGGCCATCTATGTACAGCATCTGCGTCTCCAGGAGGAGCAGTAAGGCTGTAACACCTTTCTTATATAAACGGTCCGGTTATTCCGGGCCGTTATTTTATTTGCGGTACTGAGCGTGCACACTGGAGGCCGAAAACGTGTACGATGAGTACTTGGAATAAGAAAGGGGTTGAGGATAGCGATTTTATTTGTACCTTTGTGTGTTATGAGCGAGTATATTGTATCGGCCCGCAAGTACAGGCCGGATTCCTTTGAGTCGCTGGTAGGCCAGGACACCATTGCAAGGACGCTGTCAAACTCCATCAAGAGGGGGCAGCTGGCGCACGCGTACCTTTTCTGCGGCCCGCGCGGCGTAGGTAAGACCACCACGGCGCGTATCTTTGCCAAGATGATAAACTGCTCAAACCCGGGCCCGGACATGGAGCCCTGCGGGCAGTGCGAGTCCTGCGTGAGTTTCCAGGAGGGCCGAAGCTACTGCATCCATGAGCTGGACGCAGCCTCCAACAACTCCGTGGAGGACATCAAGGCCCTAATGGATCAGGTGCAGGTGCCGCCCCAGGTGGGAAAGTACAGCGTGTACATCATAGACGAGGTTCACATGCTGTCCCAGAGCGCTTTCAACGCCTTCCTCAAAACCCTTGAGGAACCACCGGCACATGCCATCTTCATCCTGGCCACAACGGAAAAGCACAAGATTCTCCCCACCATCCTCAGCCGCTGCCAAACATACGACTTCAACCGTATCAGCATCTCCGACATGGTGAAAAACCTTAGGGGAATAGCGGAGAAAGAAGGCGTTACCATAGACGACGAATCCCTTCATGTAATAGCCTCCAAGGCCGATGGCGCCATGCGCGACGCCCTCACCATCTTTGACCAGACGGTGGCCTTCTGCGGAACCAACGTTGTCTACGAAGACGTAAAACGCAACCTGGGAGTGCTGGACTACCACTACAGTTTCTCAATTGTGGACGCAGCCCTTTCCGGAGACTACGCAACATGTTTCAAGATTCTGGACGAAGTCCTTGCAAAGGGGTTCAACGCCCTCCACTTCGTGGGGTCTCTCAGTGAGCATCTCCGTAACCTTGTTGTGGCCAAGACCGGCGGCCTGGAGCCTCTCCTGGAGCTTCCGGATTCCCTCAAGCAGCGCTACTCGGAGCAAGGCGCCCGCACGTCGCTGGCGTTCCTGTATCAGGCCCTTGGCATTACCACGGCCTGCGAAACCGGCTACAAGGCTGCCGTAAATCCCCGTCTCCACATAGAGTTCACCCTCATGCGGCTGTGCTTTATCCAGAATAAGCCTTCGGCGGGGGCAGAGGCTCCATCTTCCGCGTCGCTTCGCGACCCTATCCGGGCAAATGCTCCAGATGGAGCCTCTGCCCCCACCGTGAAGCCTGCTACAATTCAGCCAAAACCCGTGGAAGCAGGGCAGCCTGCAGCAGCGGCGCAGCCCCGGAGGCGTGCACCCAAAACTGGTTCGGCCCTGTCAATGAGCGCAATTGCAGTGGAGAAGCCGGAAGAGACTCCCGATCAGGCCGGAAGTGACGATGCCGGGGACACCAGTCTGCCACAAGACGACGCCGTGCGTCTCAAGTGGAAGGAACTGGCTGGCCAGTACACGTCCAAACCTCGTCTTGCCAGCATGCTTTCCAGCGGAGAGATCAATCTCAGTGAGGCCGAAGGCGTGAAAATTGTAGAATTCGTGGTGATGAACGAGGCCCAGAAGCTGTGGGTGGAGGAAAAGATGCAGCGGGAACTTGAGACAAAGCTCCGTGAACTCCTTTCCTGCCGGAAAATAAACATCGTGGTGGCCGTCACCCCTGAAAAGGAGAATGCCGAAAAAGTGCCCTACATGCCGGAAGAGAAGGCAAAGGACCTCATGGAAAAGAATCCCGCCGTACGTGACTTTGTTGCAGAACTCGGCCTTGACACTAAGTAAATATGAAGTTAATCGCAGATAAAATTGTAAAGAAATACGGTGTCCGTACCGTCGTGAAGGGCGTATCCATGGAGGTGCAGCAAGGAGAGATTGTGGGCTTCCTCGGGCCCAACGGTGCCGGTAAAACCACCAGTTTCTACATGATTACGGGGCAGGTCAAGCCCAACGGTGGCCGAATTTACATCCAGGACGACGACGGAACCATGACCGAAATCACCACCTTGCCCATGTACAAGAGGGCCCAGAGGGGTATAGGCTATCTTCCCCAGGAGGC
>JAFVDC010000139.1 GCA_017478685.1 Bacteroidales bacterium
GCAGTACAGTCTTCGGCCGCAACAACCGTCATGACGGTGTCCTTTGTGAATGCCGCCCTCCTTACCCTTGCGCAGGCAATTTCCATCATAATGGGCGCCAATATAGGTACCACGCTCAGCGCCTGGATAATGTCGGCCGGAGTCTCCTTCAATATCACCAACGTGGTTTGGCCGGCTTTCCTTGTGGGCATAATCCTCATACAGCTTGGAAAACACCGCTATATAGGGGATTTCCTCTTCGGCCTCAGCTTCCTTCTCTTTGCCCTTGGAATGCTAAAACAAACGGGCACGGAAATGGACCTTGCCAGCAATCAGGCCGTGGTTGATTTCTTCGCTAGCTTTGAAACCAATTACGGCACCATCCTGCTGTTTCTTCTCATAGGCACCATCCTTACGGCTATGGTCCAGAGTTCGGCCGCCCTCATGGCCATTACAATGGTGCTCTGCGCAACCGGCGCCATCACCATCTACCAGGGCATAGCGCTTGTGATGGGCGAGAACATAGGCACCACCGTTACCGCAAACCTGGCGGCACTTAGCGCCAACACCCAGGCAAGGCGCACGGCCATGGCCCACCTCCTTTTCAACGTCTTCGGCGTAATCTGGGTGCTCATCTTCTTCTTCCCGTTTGTGCGCATGGTCTGCAACATCGTGGGCATGGATCCCACAGCCTCAGAGCAAAGCGCCACGCAGCTCTCCTTCGCCCTTGCAACCTTCCACACCTGCTTCAACGTGATAAATACGGCTGTCCTCATTTGGTTCATCCCCCAGATAGAGAAGATCGTGTGCCTCATCATCAAGCCCCGCAAGGCCGATGAAGAAGACGAATTCCGCCTCCAGTATATCCGTGGCGGCATCATGAAGACTCCGGAGCTTTCCGTCCTCCAGGCCCAGAAGGAGATAGTGGTCTTTGGAGAGAAGATGCAGCGCATGTTCGGCCTTGTGAAGGAACTCTACATAACCCAGGACGAAAAAGCCTTCACCGCCCTCTTTGACCGCATAAAGAAGGCCGAAGAAATGAGCGACCAGATGGAAAACGAGATTGGAAAGTACCTTGGGACCGTTGGCGATGCCCATCTATCCGACGAAACCAAGGGCAAAATCCGCGGAATGCTGCGCTCAATAAGTGAACTCGAGTCCCTTGGAGACTCCAATTTCAATCTGGCCCGTATTTTGAAACGTAAGCTGGACCAGAAGATTACCTTCTCCGGCCCGCTTGAAGCAGGCGTACAGGAAATGTTCTCGCTCCTTGATGTTGCCCTGAGCCGAATGAACGCAGCCCTTGCCGGTCACAGGGAAGACATGAGCATTGAGCCCAACATTGAGGCCGAAAGAAACATCAACGCCTGTCGCAACCGCCTGAAGCAGGATAATGTGAGGAACCTGGACCACGGCGCCTACAGTTACGACGAAGGCAATATCTTCAGTGACCTGATAGGGGAGTGTGAACAAAACGGAGACTATATAATTAACGTAGCCGAAGCCCGTCTTGGAGATGCAAGCCGGCAACCGGAAAACTAGAGTAAAAAGAAAATGAAGAAGCTTTTTTCAATTGTCGCAGGCCTTTTCATTGGCCTTTCCGCCTTTGCGCAGAGCGCTGAGGAAATCCTTGCCCGCATGGAGAAGGTGATGGAACCCAGTTCCCAGTCCGAGGCCATTGTCATGACCATGGAGATGAAAATCCCCATCCTTGGCACCATGGGAACCCGCGTATACACTTACGGAGACAAGTCCAAAATGGTCATCGAAGCTGCCGGAAAAGAGGGTGTCACCTGGATGGACCACAAAAGCAGGACAAGCTGGACCTACATGAAGGAAAAGAACACGGTGACCATAGAGAACATGAAACCGGACGAGAAGTCCGATGCCGATGATGCCGAAATGTTCAAGGGCGTTGCCGAAGGCTACGACGTCTCCATCAGGAAAGAGACCAGCGACCGCTGGTACATCGCCTGCAAGAAGTCCAAGACCAACAAGATTAAGGACGACCCTAAAAACATGGAAATTGTGGTGGCTAAAGGCACTTACATGCCCATTTCACTTTCGGCCAAGGCATCCGGAGTCACCATGACAATGAAGGACATCGATTTCAATGTCACCGAGGCCGATGTCACATTCAACCCCGCAGATTTCCCCGGCGTTACCATTGAAGACAAGAGGTGAAAAGCACGGTTGAACTGATCCTGCTGGGCCTGGCCCTTGCAATGGACTGCTTCACGGTGTCCGTTGTTTGCGGCGTACTGGTTAGGAAACTCAAGGCTGGCCTGATGCTCAGGCTGGCCTTTCTGTTTGGCTTTTTCCAGGCCCTGATGCCCCTTGCAGGCTGGTTTCTCACCAGCCGCTTCTACACCTATCTTGAGGCCATAGACCACTGGATAGCCTTCGGCCTGCTGTTTCTGGTTGGTGCGGAGATGATTTCCGACGCCTTCAAAAAAGGCGAGGAAAAGTCCGTGGATCCTTATGGATTAAGGTCCCAGCTTCTTCTTGCCATTGCCACCAGCATTGATGCCCTGGCGGTTGGGATAAGTTTTGCCTGCACCGGATACACAACCGTAACGCAGGTCTTTCTGCCCATTTCAGTTATCGGCATCATTTCATTCCTCATGAGCCTCCTGGGCTTCTTCCTGGGGGTAAAGTTCGGGGACGTGGTTACAAAAAAAATAAAGCCGGAAATCCTTGGAGGTGTCATCCTCATTGGAATCGGCTTTAAGATTCTGATAGAGCACCTGGGCTAGAAACTGTATCCCAGGCCAACTGCAAGGGTGTTTCCAAGAGCCTTGGAGGCGGTGAGCCAACTGAGGTCCAGCCGTAGGCCGTGCCAGTGCACTCCAAGCCCAAGGGCAAGGTGGCGGGGGATAACGCAGTTCTCACTGGCAAACCTGTATCCCGCACGCGCATAAACCATCTTGTTCCAGGCATATTGCACGCCTGCAGTAATGGCCGTATTGCCGCTGAAATAAGCCTCTGCGTCCATAAGAAACCTTGTCTCATGATCGCTTCCCCAGCCCCTTGTCCAGTCAATGGCCAGACGCGCAAGGGCAGGCTGGGAATACACCTCCGAATCCTTTCCCCTTATGGTGCTTCCGATATTCGCGGCGCCCATTGATAGGCCGAAGGCGGGAATAGGCCTCCAGTTAATGAAAACATCTCCGCTAAAGCCCTTGAAACCATAATCGGCCGTAAGCTTTTGCATTGAATAGCGGGCGTTTACGCCAATGCTTAGTTCGGAATTAATACCGAAGCCGATGCCGGCGGCAACAATCTGTGACACCGGAACACTCCCGCCGGCTAGTTCCTGCCCCGCCTGATAGGAATATCCCAAGGCAAGGCCCAGCCTTTGAATAGGCTTGAAAGATGCCGCTGCGCTTACAATGTTGGTCTTTCCCGCACCTGGCGCCCAAAGGCGGTACGATACCGCGGCATCGGCCTTCCCAAGGGTAAAGGGGAGTGCGGAAGCCCCGGAAAAAGCGGTATATGCGCCGTTTTCTACAAATGAAGCCCCCGCGCCGGCCATTCCTGACACTTCAGGGTCCAGGCCGATACGCGTAAACGGCAATGCGTCCGTTCCCTGGGCTAGCAGGGAACGGAAACATATTGCCATCAAAAGGGCTGTTGCAAAGAACTTTTTCCTACATCCAGCCATAGTCGTCGGTGGTGTAAGTCTCAAGGTTCAGACCTACTATGAGGACGCTTTCTCCTTCGTTGCCTCCAACTGTAAGGATAACCTTGTCACCGTCTACCAGGCCGCCGCTGGAGGTACCTGAAGTAGGGCCGAAGAAGTAGAGGATGGAGTCTCCATCTCCGTCAATCACAACTGCACCGTCCTTGTAGGTGGTGTTCTCTACTGTAGTGTAGGGGTTCTCGGAGCAGTAGTTGTTGTCGGAGTGGTTGTACACCTTCTTGCCATCTGCACGGCTCACGGTTACAGTGGGCTTGCCGCCGATACCAAGGGCAAACAGGCGCAGGGCCTTGCGGTTGCCGCTGGACGTGATGGTGATGGTGGAACCTGCAGGAACCTCAAAGGCCTTTACGCTGTTGGCGAAGTTGACGGTAAGGTCAAGTTCCTTTGCGCCGGTGCCAAGCTCGTAGCCTGAAATGTAGCTGTAGCGGTTGTAGGTGAGCTCCTTGGTAGGATTCTTGGCTGCAAATACGGAGAACTCTGTATCGGCAAGGACCTCAAGGGTCTCGGGGAGAGTATTTCCGCTGCCGATGATAAGGAGGGTGAAATCCGGGTTGCCGGTAAGGTCAATCTTCTTGAGGGCGGCGGACTTCACGATAGAAGTGATGTCAAGCTGCTTGAAGGCGTTATTTGAAAGATTGATTTCGGCAAGGGCGGTCTGGGAAGCGCTCACACTGTAGGCCGAAAGCTTGTTGTAGGATGCGTCCACCTTCTCAAGCTTGCCGAAGCCGCTGAATGCTACGCTTGTAAGGGCGTTGTGGCTTACGTTCACCTCCTTGACGGAAGATGCGCTGGAAAGGTTCACGCTTGTAAGGGCGTTTCCGGAAAGGTCCACATACTCAACCGCAGAGCAGTAAGGCATGGAGAAGCTGCCGCTGAGCTGGTTGTCGTGGAGGTCCAGGTAACTAACCTTTGCATAGTACGAAGGGCCGGTGAACTTAGCTATCTTGTTGCCGGCGGCCTCAAGGTGAAGGTTCTGGTTAAGGGCGGTGTAGCTTGAGCCGATTGAAAGCTCAGTGAGCTTGTTCTTGTTGATGCTGAGCCATGAGAGCTTAGGCCATGCAAGGACGTCGAAGCTTGTGAAGGCGTTGCCGTCCAGGATGAGTTTCTCAATGGGGAAGGCCTCAAGACCCTTGAGGTCTCCATCCACAAGGCCGCGCTCTGCAAGGTCGAGTTCCTTCACGGCCTCGGCTTCGGCAGCGTCAATTGCGCCGTCGCCGTCTTTGTCGAACTTCCCAAGGATGAGCTTTTTCACAAACGGCTCTGCGATGCCTTCGGCAAAGTCTCCGACAACGGGTTCTTCTCCGCCTTCAACTTCAACCTCCGTTACCTTTACGGTTGTAACCGCGCCGGTGTCGGGATCCATGTGATAGCTGGTCCAGTTCCAGGAAGCGGTGCTGGTGCCCTTAGGGACAATAACTTCTTCAAGGACGTTGGAATAGAGGTTTACGGAAGAGAGCTTGGTGGCCTTCCTTACGTCAAGAACCTTCAGGGAGTTGGATGCTCCGGTACCGTAAGAACCGATGGAGATGCTGGTAAGGAGAGGGGAGTTGCTGAGGTCTATGGTTTCCATCTGGGTTGCAGCCGCGGCAAAGCTGGTGAGCTTGGTGAGCTTGGAAAGGTCCAGGCTTGTGAAGGCGGCGTTGTCAACGCTCAGTGAAGTGAGAAGCGGCTCTTCCGGGAGAGTGAGAGTCTTGAGGGTGCTGCAGCCAACTGTGGCCGAAGTAAGCTTGGTGTTCTTGCTGAGGTCAAGGGCCGAAATCTTTGCTCCGTAGCAGGAGATGCCTTCAAGGGCAGGGCAGCCGGTTACGTCAAGCTCCGTGAGAGCGGTGTTGTAGGCGTAGAGGCCGGTAAGTGCGGGGGCGCTGCCAAGCTTCAGGGTTTCAATTGCAGTCATGCCGCCAATCTGGACGGTCTTGAGGGCGTGAAGGTCACTGAGGTCAACGCTGGTGAGAACTGTCTGGGAGCCATAGCTCTTGGAGATTGTAACTTCCTGGAGCTGCTTGTTCTTGGAAAGGTCCAGGGACTCAAGCTTTGCGGTGGCGCTGATTGTAATCTTCTTGAGGTTGTAGAAGCACTCGATACCCTTCAGGGAAGTGTAGTCGGTGCTGATATTGAGCTCCGTCACCTTTGCGGCCTCGGAGGCGTCCACCTTCAGGTTCTCGTTGTAGTCTGCGGCGGGAGAGTTGTACAGAACCCAGTTCTTGAAGGAGCTGTCCTCGAAGGTGGGGATTTCGTAAACGCCGCTTTCCTGCTTTACGGTGAAGCTCTGGATAACTGCGCCGCTCATGTCCTTGATCTCTACAAGGGCGCTGCGGGTGGCGGGAGTGTCGTTCTTCTCTACGGAGAAGACAATCTTCTCATTGCGGACCTCACCGGCCTTGGTGATGGCGTAGGAGAGCCAGTACTGGGCTGCTTCCTCAATTTCCACGGTGTAGTCCACGTTGGTGACAACGGGAACTTCAAGGTCTCCACCGGCGGTGGGAGCCTCGGAAACGGGAGCGGTGGCAGTGAGGGTACCTCCGTTGAATACCAGGGAGCGGATGTCGGAGCGGCCCTTGCCGTCTACGGCATACACAATCACCTTTGCCTTCTTTTCGGCACCGGCGGTAACCTTTAGGGTACCGGAAGCGGCATCTGCGGCCTCTACTTCGGCCCACCAGTCTCCGCTTGCAACGGCGTCTACGCGGGATGTGCCGCTGCCTACGCCGACAAGGGTGTAGGGGATTTCGGTGGTGGCGTCTTTCACAACGTCAATAACCTTGGTGTCGTCTATCTTCAGGGAGAACTCCACAAACTTGTCAATTGCAAGCTTGGAGCCGTCCGTGAGGGTGAACACAACCTGGTCCTTGGTCTCCCTTACTGCGGAGAACACGGCGTCGCCGGTATTTTCGGCCTCAGTCTGTGCAGGGCCTACGATGTCCCAGTTTTCACCGTTGTCGTAGGATACTTCCCAGTTGCCTTCGTTGATGCGGAGCTGGGGAGTGATGCCGTTGTCGCCTTTGGCTCCGGCCTCACCGTCCTTGCCGTCGTTGCCGGTAACGGGGATGGGCTGGTTATTGGCATCTACAAGGAACTCTCCGTTGATGGTCCAGTAGAGGATTCCGCCGGATTCCTTTACGCCGATGACGGGAGTGTCGCCTTTGTCGCCGGGGTCACCCTTGTCACCGGGATCGCCTTTGTCGCCTTTATCGCCCTTGGCGCCGTCCTCACCATGATAGATGGTGATCTTGGAGTTGTCGGTGAACTCAATAGTGTAGCCAATTATGTCTCCGGCGGAGTTCTTCACATCCGTGACGGCCTTTACGTAGACATTCTCCTGAAGGGCCTTCACAATGCTCTGGAGGCCTTCGATGTTGGAGTTGATCTTGGACACGGCATCCTGCAGGTCCTTGACATTCTTCTGAAGTTCAGCGATGTCCTTTTCCTGCTGGTCCAGACGACTCACTATTGCGGAGTCGTTGTAGCAGCCCGTTACCATTATGGCAGCGGCGGCCATGCAAATTAATAGTTGTTTTTTCATCGTGTTATTGTTTGTGTATTATTTGTCTGTGTGGATGCGGTAGATCTGCATCTGACCGGTCTGGGCGGGGCTGGACCAGAAGTCGTAGGCCTTGGTGTAGCCAACCTCGTACTTGCCGGTTTCCTCTCCAACCGGCACAGGTACCGGAATCACGTATTCGTAGTGCCAGGGACCGTAGTTGCCCTCCGCGTCTTCGGCCCATCCGGAGATGGTCCATGGCCAGTGGTTCACAATGTCTCCTTCTTCATCCACCCACTTGTAGTTGGCTGTTGCGCCGTACCACCAGGGACGGGTGCGGAAGAAGCGCTGGTCCTGCATGGCCGAACCGGGGACATTGGGATTCATGTCCAGGGTCATGAGGTAGTACAGGCCGCCCTCGTTCTGGAAGTTCTCCTTAGGAGGCCACATGCCAAGGTACCAGTGCACGGCATTGTCCGTGGGGGTGAGGCGGAGCACCATGATGCAGTCTCCGTCGTAATCGGCATGAGGATATAGCTTGGGATTGAGTTCCGCAAGGTCTTCTCCGCGGAAGAATTCATAGGTATAGGAGAAGTCTGCGGTACTCTTGCCGATAGGAGGAGCGGGGACATAGACCTTCCACTCGTACATCTGTGTGGTATAGGTTCCGGCATAGCCGAACACCAGGATGGTGTATTCCGTGTCCGGAGTCACGTGCTGGTGGAGGGTGCGGGTGCCATGATACGTATTATAGAGGATTTCGTCCTCGTAGTACTCCTCGATCTCGTGCATGATTTCGGCCTCCTTGAGGGAGCCGTCCGCGTTGCGGTAATGCACAAGCTCGGAGGTCTCAATCACAAACGGCATCCAGTATTCGTCTGCGATTTCCGGGGTTACGGTGTAGTCCAGGCCAAGCCAGGTGTTGCTCTCTATGTTAATCTGGAAGTGGTTGTGGGACTCTCCGGGCTCTGCGGTGGTTACGTCAATTGCGTCCACAACGGTAGAGCGTATGCCGAAGTTGTCTACGCCGAATACGTAGATCCTGTATTCGTGGCGTGGCTGGAAGGTCCAGCCTTCGTCGCGGCGGCCCCAGACTTCACGGACGCCCGCGCCCATGCCGGGAAGATTCTCCCAGCTGAGGTTGGGGACGTCGTAGTAGCCCTGCTCAATGCGCTGGGACTCCATGTTTATGATACGCTGGGCCGCTTGTTCGTCCGTGTAACCTGCCATGCGGGATTTCTCCACAAACGCAACATAGTAGCGGGTGTCAAGGTTGGTAGGGGTTACCTTAACCTTTATGTCCATGTCTTCAACTTCCATCACATCTATCTGGAAGCGGCAGTTGTCCACAATGTCGTAGTCCTTGGTGCGGAAGGTGAATACCTCCTTGGGCTCAGTTGTGGCCTCCATGTCAAGGTTCATGCCCCATGCAACCACAGTGTAGTTGGTGCCGGGCATGAGGTCCGTGGCCTGCATCACTTCCTCTCCGTGGCAGAGAATCTGCTCTGCGGTGTAACGGTTGAGGAGGGTCTTGGCATTTGCGATGCTGTTTTTGAGGACATCGGCAAAGGTTGTGCTCTGGAGCTGGATTTCAGAGACCCAGTCCATGTACCAGTACTCCGTGTTGTTGGAGGGCTTCACGGTAAGGAGGGCGTAGTTTTCCGTGACATCAGTTGCGACTCCGGTGAAACTGAGCTCTGAATCAGATGAGAAGCCCGTGTGGAAGGTATAGATGCAGATAGGGGTCTTGCGCTCTGCGGAGTCGTCGTCCTTCATGCCGTATACCACAAACACATAGTCTGAATCTACGGACAGGGTGGAGTAGGGCATGGTTACGCTCTCTTCCTTGCTGTACATGCTCTGGAGCATGGTGAAAAGCTGGCCAAGAGGGTGGCCGTGCTGCTTTGACAGGGCATTGAGATAAGCGACGTCGGACTGGTAAAGGGCCTCCCCGTATGCAAAGTCCCCAATCTTGTTAGGGTCATCTTTTACATATTTTTCAAAGACGTCCTTGTCCAGCACCTCAAAGAAATAACCGCCGTTGTACCCGGTTTTGCGGGTAATGGTGACAGTTATGCCGAAGGGTCCAACGGTGCCGGGGGTAATCTCGAATTCAGGATAAACCCACTTGCCCTGCGTAAGGTCTACGGTGACTGCCTGGGCTCCGGAATAACTCAGCTCCACTTTGGCCGAACGGGCATCTGAGAGGTTGTCCGTTACGGTAACGGGAATACCGGCTTCCGTTGCCGCACCCACAGAAATCCATTCGGGAGCCTCCAGAAGGCGGGCTTCCACGGCCTTCCCTTCAACGGGATTCTCCACGGTTACGGGCAGCACATAGGTGCCGGCCTGGGCCATGACGCTGAAGGCATCGGCCTTGATGACTGGGGTTTCAGCTGTAGGTTTGGGATCCGGTTTTGTGTTATCCTTCTCTTCTTCCTTGGGTTCCGGTTTGGAACATGCGCACATCATTGCTGCAATGGCAAAAAGTGCTGCTACTCTAACTTGTTTAATGGTCATAGTTTAGTTACAAATGTATTCGCAAAGTTAACTTTTTCTCTGCATATTCAAAAAAAAGAGGCTATATTTGCTCACAGAAAAACCACATTTCAGCATGAAAAACCACATACTTCGTTCGCTCACATTTCTCCCCATTATTGGCATTGTAGCAGGGTGTAATACGCAAGAGCCTGTAATAGAGACAGTTGAGGCTCCGGTGGAGAAGTCCGCGGACGCATACTATATTCCGGGGAGGGTGTCGGTGCAGTTCAATGAAGAAACCACCTTGAGGATTGAGGAGGCACTTGCCCAGGGACAGCCCACCAAAGCA
>JAFVDC010000140.1 GCA_017478685.1 Bacteroidales bacterium
CAGCGTTTATGCGCTCCACGGAGGCATCCATCCAGCCCGCAAACGATGCCAGGAAGGGATTTTCATCTGCCAGAGACTCTATGGAATTCATCTCATACCCGCCCGTAACATTGGCGTAAAGGGCAAGGGCGTCAGGGCTCACGCAATATGTCACCTTCACTTCAGGGAAAAGAGGGAAAGTGTATCCGGAAGGGGCTGCTGTGGCCGAATAGAAATTGGGGGTGGAACGGAAAATGAAGGAGACCTTTGCTCCAAGGTCAAAGGTAAAGTCCTCGTGTTCAAAGATATAGCGCGGAGTAATTGCTATGTTTCCGGCGGCGGCAGGGTCCGTGGATATTAGATTGGCCAGGATGCCTAGCCTGAGGTAGTGCTCCCCGAGCCTGGTGCCGATTCCGCCTTCCGTGAGGATATGGGACTCAGAGCCAAGCGGAGACGACATTATGGTGCTGCGGTTGCGGAAAATGTAGTACAGGCTGGCATCCGGGGTGCTTTCCACCCTTATTCCAAAGTCGGCGGCGTTATAGGCGGCATTTGCCTTTATCTTGTCCTGGGCAAAGATACCACGGTATCCAAGGCCTGCTTCCAGGCGGCCTCCGGACCAAGTGTAAAGGGCGTTTACGCCGGCAAGATTACGCATGCGTGCCCCCTGGGAGAAGTTCCCGTCCGGGGAAAACCATCCGTTTTGAAGGGCAATGTCCCGGTACTGGCCGAAATATGACCTGTGGGCGGCGTAAACGTTTAGTTTGAAGTAGTCTTTCTGGACCGGAGTCCACACCGCGGTGAGTTCCGGATGAAGGGAATAGCCGATGCCGCCGTCAAGGTACAGCAAGGACTCCCCTGATGCCCGTTTGGTGGGCCTGAGTTCCACAAGGTATGGCTTGAACTCGTAGGCGCCGCGGTAGGGCACGCTGAGGGCCGAATAATCCACGTCCAGGTTGAAGCGCATTACGGAATCCGGGAGTTCCATGAGCTGGGAGGGTTTATCCACCACCCCGGCCTGTTGGGCGTAAGTGTTTGTGACCACAACCGTAGGGTCCAGATTCTGTGCGTATGAAAGGCCAGCCCCCGCTGCAAGGAGGAAAAGAGCCGATATAATTATTTTCTTTCTCATTCTCTCTAGATAAGTTTACGAAGCCTCAGCTCAACCTGGTCAAGGACGTCGTCCTGGGGACCTTCACTGGTATAACCGTCACGGATGCTCTCGAACGTGGCGCGGGCCTGGGACAGATTCCCTTCTTCGGCATAAGTGTCTCCAAGTGCTATGAAAGCCTTTGCAAGCCAGTAATTCTGCCCCGCGGCTTTTTCGGCGAAGGAGAATACGGCATCCGGGATTCCGTCAAAGGAGCCTCTGTCGTACTGGTCCTGGATAAGGATATATGCGGCCTCGGCGCCTTCATCCGTGGAAGGATCCGCGCTCAGGGTGCGGAAGTCTGCAAGGGCAAGGTCCCTCTGGCTGGTGCTCATGTAGGATTTTGCCCTCACGTACAGGGCTTCCCTGTTTATGGCGGAATTATCCGATTTCAGGTCCATGACATCGCGTGCGCCGGTGAGGGCGTCCTCCCACTGGCGGGCCCTGAATGCAGAGCGCATGAGGCCGATTACTGCAACCTGCCTGTTCTCCTGGAGCTTGGCCTCATCCCTCAACTTGAGGTATGCGCCATAAGCCTTCCCAAAGTTGCCCATTTCATAATTAAGGGTAGCGTACTGCATCAAGGCGCTTTCGGCAAGTGCGCCGTCAAGGCCGCCGTCCATGGCCGCCAGGTAGAGGTCTGCGGCCTGCTCCTTGCTTCCTCCTATGCGGTGGCATTCGGCCAGATAGAAGCGGGCCTTTGCCCCGTAAGTGGCATTAGGATACCTCTCAAGATAGGACTGGAGGGCACCCGTCGCCTTGCCGTAATCCCCGGAAAGGTAAACCTGCTCTGCGGAAGAGAAGTACACTTCCTCCTTCTGGGCCTCCGTGCGGCCTGCCTTGGAGCCGAGTGAATTCACATAAGCAAGGTAGGCATCGGGGTCTTCGCGGGTGCGGTAAATGGATTCTATTGCAAGGAGGGCGTCTTCCGAGTAGTCTCCGCCCTTTTCCACAACCTGCTTGTAGCAGGAGATGGCTTCGTCGGAGTTGCCCTCATTGCGGGCAATCATGCCAAGTTCCAGAAGGGCGCGGCACTCGAGATTGGGGTCCTGGGTAGAGCTCTTGAGGGTGCGGAAAGCGCGCACGGCGTCATCTGTGTCCTTCAGGGCCACATAGGCGCGGCCAAGTTCATAGAGGGACTCTCCATAGAACGGGGCCGAAGGATTGGCAAGCTTTGCAGTCTCGAGGAAACGGACCTTCCTCTCATTGTCTCCGGTAAGGCCGCTGGCAACGCCGGCGCGATATGCGGGATAGAGGTTGTCGGGGTCCGGGTATTCGGTCATCTGGCGCTCATAGGCGGCGACGGCCGTAACATAGTCTCCTTTAAGGAAGTAGCAGTCCGCGATACGGGTCTGGGCATCTGAGCCCTGAACCGAAAAGTCTCCCTCCAGGTAGCTCTGGAACCACCTGAGAGCCCTTTCATAGTCCTCCTCCTTGAAATAGGTGTAGGCCATGTTGTAAGTAATGAGACTCCCCTCTTTCCGGTTTCTCAGGGCCTGCAGGTTATAGAGGTCCGTGAGTATGCTGCGGGCGTCCTGGTATTTTCCGTCACGGTACAGGGCTTCGGCCTCATAGAAACGGGCAAGCTGGTTGAAGCCGTCCCTTCTGGGGCTGTAGTAAGCGGCCGCCTTAAGGTGAGGCACCGCCGCGCGCCATGAACCGTTTTCCATGAGCTCCCTGGCCCTCAGGAGGTATGCCTTCATGTAGTTGGACATCATGCCGGGATCCAGCTCCTCTATGTTGTCGTAGGCGGCCACCGCGGCCTCATAGTCGTGGTTCTGGAGGGCCACCATTGCCATGTAGGAATAAATCTGGTCTCCTTTTTTCCTGGCGTCCCAGCGCCTCATGTATTCCTCAAAGGGAGCGGTGTCGCGGCCAAGGTCGAAGGCAAGCTTGGCATAGTTGTAGAAGGCGTCTTCCTGGATTTCAGGGGAATAGGACAGGGCCGAAGCCTCCTTGAAGGCGCCCATTGCGGCCACCTTGTTCCTGAGTTTTATGTAACTGTAGCCCATGTTGTAGGACGCCATCTGGCCAAGGGAGTCCGTGCGTTCCTCCATGGCCGAAAAGTTCTCCACGGCGCCGGCCCAGTCTTCGGCCAGATAATGGACCTCCCCGGCGTAGAAGTAGTCGCTGCGGGTGAGGGCAACCTTGTCCTGAAGGTTTTTCTCGTAGTATGTGCGGGCCTTTTCAACGTCCCCAAGCACAAGGTAGGACTCGCTCATGATGCGGGCCATGTGCGGCTGGCGGTCTTCGGGGACCTTATGGAAAAGGTCTTCGCCGAAGTCCACCACATACTGGTAGTCTTTCTCGTTGAAGCGGCACTCAAGGACATAGTAATTCGCGAGGGCCTCGAAGCGGTGGTCCTTGGCGGCAAGGAGGAACCACTCGGAGGCATCCTTGAAATTGCCCTGGGCGTAGTTGATGTAACCCAGGATGTAGTAGGACGGGGCCGAATAGTCGTTCCAGCCGAAACCCCTGGCCCTTACCAGCAGCCCCTTCGCCCTCTCCCACTCGCCTACACCGTAAGCGCTGTAGCCAAGCTTGTAGGTGAATTCGGCCTTCTCACCTTCATAGAGGTCCTCCACGGAAATGCGGTTGAACCTCTGGAGGGCTTCTTCGTACCTTCCTGCGTCAAAAAGGTCCAGGCCGTAGGCGTACCCCACCTGCGGTGCCAGGATGTGCTCCGGAAACCTCAGTAGGAAGTCGTCGGCAAGGGCATAGGAGTCGTCCGTGCGCATTGCAAGGGCGCAGAGGGCCCTCCAGCCCACGGCCTCCGGGGAAGAGAATTCCTCCACTGCGGCCGATGCCTCCGAATACATTCCGGCATCATAGAGGGACCTCACTTGGGACCAGTCCTGGGCATGCGCCCATGTTGAGAGTATAAGAGTTACGGCTGCTGCCGCTATGGTTTTTTTCATCCTTAAGAACATTTTGACAAATTTACGAATTTTTCTCGTTATCTTTGCCTTGATTTAGAATAATCTTTATGGAACCTCTCATTCACTTCAAGGACGCCGACATCCTCAACGGAGAAAGTGTAGTGCTCTACGGCCTCAACATGGACATCATGCCCGGAGACCTTGTGTATATAGTTGGCAAGGTTGGCTCCGGCAAAACCTCCATCATCCGCACGGTCACCGCGGAAAACCGTCTCCTGAGCGGTGAAGGAGAGGCCTGCGGATACAACCTCAGGAAACTCCGCAGCAAGGAGATCCCCTACCTCCGTCGCAAACTTGGCGTGGTTTTCCAGGACTTCCAGCTGCTCACGGACCGCACCGTGGAAGACAACCTGGAGTTTGTCCTCAGGGCCACCGGCTGGAAGGAGCGCTCCCGCATAGATGCCCGCATCTCGGAGGTTCTTGAAGCCGTGGGCATGGGAACAAAGGCCCACAAGATGCCCCACCAGCTCTCCGGCGGAGAACAGCAGCGCATAGCCATCGCCCGCGCCCTCCTCAACAACCCCAAGGTCATCCTCGCCGACGAACCCACCGGCAACCTTGACCCCGAAACCGCAGACGAAATCCTCCAGCTGCTCCAGGGCCTCAACAAGGAAGGCACCGCCATTGTGATGGTCACCCACAACCGCTACATCTACGAGAAATACCCCGGCCGCGTTTTCACCTGCGAGGGAGAGCACTGCGAAGAAAAGAAGGACAGCGCCATAGATGTAGACATAGAGGAGTTGTAGTCCCTTTTGTAATTACAAGCGTTCCCTTGTCATTGCGAGCGTTCCCTTGTCATTTCAAGTCATTTTTGTCATTGCGAGCTCCCCTTTTTGTCATTTCGAGCGAGCGAAGCGAGTCGAGAAATCTCATGACCAGAAAAGAAAGATTCAATTCCATCATCGGCTGGTTCCTTGAAAACCAGCCTATAGCGCAGTCTGAGCTGCATTTTGCCAATCCCTTCCAGCTTCTTGTGGCAGTTATCCTCAGCGCACAGTGCACGGACAAAAGGGTGAACATGGTAACGCCCCCGCTGTTCCAGCGCTTCCCCACGCCGGAGTCCCTTGCATCGGCCAGTTTCGATGAGGTTTACCCATATGTGAAAAGCGTTTCTTACCCCAACGCCAAGGCCCGCCACCTCATTGCCATGGCTTCCATGCTGGTGACTGAATTCGGCTCGGAAGTGCCCTCCGACATAGACTCCCTCATGCGAATGCCCGGCGTTGGCCGAAAAACCGCAAACGTCATTGCTTCAGTGGTTTATGACAAACCTGTAATAGCCGTAGACACCCATGTTTTCAGGGTATCGCACAGGTTGGGGCTTTCAGATGGCTCCACCCCCTTTGCCGTAGAGAAGGACCTTGAGAGGCACATCGCGCCGGAACTTCGGCCCAAAGCCCACCACTGGCTCATCCTCCACGGCCGGTACACCTGCACCGCCCGCAATCCCAAATGCTCCTCCTGCCCCCTCACGCAGTGGTGCCGTGAGTTCCCGCTCCTGAGCTCCTCCCCCAACGCCTGATCCCCCCACATTTCTCCCCTTGTGGTGCAAGCTATCTACCTGACACCACACATTTCTCCCCTTGTGGTGCAAGCCATCTGCCTGACACCACACATTTCTCCCCTTGTAGTGCAAGCTATCTACATGATACCCAGCCGTTTACAAAGAAGTCTACCAGAAATAATTCTAGTAGACTATCCCATAAACACCTGATTATCCGCAACTTAAGTTGCACTGCAACATATTAGCAAATTGCCTGAAGAGTCCATTTTCAAGCCAAAGACATGCACCGTACCGCCATCCTTGACACCCAGTTTTTTCCGGAGCTCCTCAGATGTAAGCGGAATGTTTCTGGCAGTAACTGAAGCCTGCGGATAGCGCTTGCCTAAATCTTTGATTGTCTTGTTATTAAGCGGCTGCACTTCAAGTATTTCAAAACATTTGCCAAAAGGCCGTAACTCCTTCGGGACTTCACCAATGTAATAGTGCGTATGGCGCCCGAGTTTCTGCAGCCCGTAACTGCACGGCAGGTCAAAAGCCCCTGCCTTTAGCAGCGCCTTCCCCGGCTCAAAGAGAACCTGGCCGGCGCCGAGGGTAATGTCCCCTGTGGACCTGGTCCAGTTACTTTTTGGACCAGGTGTGTTTTTATCCCCTGGACCAGGTCCACCAAGAATGCCTCTCAGGCTATTCAGGGGCATAGTGCCTGGACCTGGTCCAACGCCTAAAATGCCACCTAGTCCATTTTGCCCTTGGACCTGGTCCACAACACATAGAACCGCGCCACTTTCATACAAAATAGTTGAGTACTCCCCTTCATAGCCGCGTTCAAGAAGGAGCAGCAGTTCCTTGCACTCGCCTTCGGCAGCAACAACATGCACTTCCTTCACGCCGGATAACTGCTTGCATACCAAAGAAATATCGGCTATGGGGCTTAACTTCAAAAGAACACGCGGCGCCGTCTCAAAGAGTTCTGGAAGCAGTTTCAGCACATCCGGGCGGCAGTCTTCGAGCCGAAACACCTTCCGGCCGTCTTCGGCACGGCGGGCGGGATCCATGAATATGATATCGGGCTTGAATCCGTCCAAAACCTCTGCAATATTCCCCGGGACAATT
Organism: Bacteroidales bacterium; assembly: GCA_017478685.1. The sequence continues at coordinate 6,686 of JAFVDC010000140.1, forward strand.
TCACGGCATCTCACCCGTACATTATCTGCGCCAAGGGCCTTGAAATTATGCTCCGCGGCCGCAGCAAGGGACGGCTGCATCTCATTGTACAGCACCTCCGAAGCCACCTTGGAGAATGCCCAGCTGTCCACACCCAGGCCGCCGGTGAGATCGGCCAGACGCATTGGGCAACGATTAACACAAAAAACGCCATTTTTGCGCATTTCGTTGACCATTTGGGCAATGAACGACACGTTTTGGGGCGTTTTTGCGCTTTTCGTTGCCCCATAGGCGCAACAGGCCACAGCGGCCTTATAAAACGCAGTTTCGGAAGACGAGCACTGCTCCCCGGAGAGCCGGAACGGGTACCGCAGCGAAGGCACGGCATACCACTGCGGAACTTTGGTCCGTAGTTTCCGCCGCACCTCCAGCGTGGTAAGCGCAAGGTCAAAATCCTCCACATGGGCCAAGTACTTCCCGCGCGAAAGCGCCAGCGCCCCAAGGTCGTCCCCGTCATGGGCCAAAATGAAATCTGCAAACTCCATGTTGCAAAAATACGGAATAATCCATAAATTTGTATGCTTAAGATTATTTATAAAACCACATAACATGAAATCCTACAAAGAAGTAGCCCAAAGCTGGCTAGACGGAAATTTTGACGCAGAAACCAAGGCAGAGGTAAAACATCTCATGGAAACCGATGAAACCACCCTCGAAGACGCCTTCTACCGCAATCTGGAATTCGGCACGGGCGGCCTCCGCGGCACCATGGGTGTTGGAACCAACCGCATGAACAAATACACCGTCGGCATGGCCACCCAGGGCCTCGCAAACTACATAAAGGCCCATGTTGAAGGGGCCGCCAGCGTGTGCATCAGCCACGACAGCCGCAACAATTCCCGTCTTTTCGCGGAAATTTCGGCCGAAGTCCTTTCAAACAACGGCATCAAGGTGTATCTGTTTGAAAGCCTCCGTCCCACCCCGGAACTCAGCTACTCCATCCGCATCAAGAAGGCTACCGCCGGAATCATGGTCACGGCAAGCCACAACCCCAAAGAATACAACGGTTACAAGGTCTTCTGGAGTGACGGCGGCCAGATCACAGCTCCCGTAGACAAAGACATCGTGGCCGAAGTCGGCAAGATAGAGGACCCCGCAGAGGTTCGTTTCCAGCCCGCCGCAGGCACCAAGAAAGCCCCCATTGAAATCATGGGCAAAGAGGTGGACGAGCTCTATCTGAGAGACCAGCTCTCCCTCATGCTCTCCCCGGAGGCCGTGAAAAAGCACAGTGACCTCAAGATTGTCTACACTCCCCTCCACGGCTGCGGCGTGCACCTCATGCCGGAAGCCCTCAAGAGAATCGGCTTCAATAACATAATCCACGTCCCTGAGCAAGAAGTCCCGGACGGCAACTTCCCCACCGTCGCCTCCCCCAACCCGGAAGAGCCCGCCGCAATGGCCATGGCCCTTGCCAAGGCCGATGAAACCGGCGCAGACCTCGTCCTCGCCACGGACCCGGATGCCGACCGCCTTGGAATCGCCGTTAGGGACAACGACGGCAACATGGTCCAGCTCACCGGCAACCAGACCTGGAGCTTCCTTACCTATTATATCCTCAAGCGCTGGCAGGAACTCGGGAAACTCAACGGCAACCAGTACTGCGTAAAAACCATCGTCACAACGGAACTCATCGCCGCCATCTGCAAGAGTTTCGGCGTAAAGTGCTACAACGTCCTCACCGGCTTCAAGTACATTGCCGAAGTTCAGAAACTGCAGGAAGGAAAGAGTGAATTCATCTGCGGCGGCGAAGAAAGCTACGGCTTCAACCTCGGATGCTTTGTCCGTGACAAGTGCGCCCAGGTAGCCGGTTGCGCCGTTGCCGAATGCGCCGCATGGGCCGCCGAGCAAGGCCTCACCCTCTATCAGCTCCTCCAGAAGGTGTACAAGGAGTACGGACTCTACGTAGAAAAGATGGTCTACATTGTGCGCAAGGGTAA
>JAFVDC010000141.1 GCA_017478685.1 Bacteroidales bacterium
GCTTCCTTCCACCGTGGAGGCGATTGAGGCTGAGGCGTTTTACAGGTCTGCCCTTGAAAAGCTGACTGTCCTCGCCGCTACGCCTCCCCATACCCCCGGCGCGGATATCAGCTCCAACTTCCTGCCCCGCCGCTTCGACTTCGAAATCCGCGTGCCTTCCGGCTCCGTGGACGCCTACAAGGAGGCCGAGGGCTGGAGCAACTATGCCGATATAATATCGGCCATAGAGTAATATTTGCCCGGCTTTAAGTGAATTTGGCTATTCAAGCATCAGGGTGCGGAGGTCGTCAATGTCTTTCTGGGATACTCCTATTGAAAGAAGGTAGGCTTCCGCACGCTGCTTGAAGCTCACGGTGGTGTCGGAATCCGCTGCTCCAAGGGCCTTGCCGCCCAGGCTCCAGATGGTGTCGCTTTTTTGCGGTTTTTTGTGTATTTTTGCAGGATAAGTCACAATTAATCGAATGGAACGCAAAATCAACACTATCGGCGTACTTACTTCCGGCGGAGACGCCCCCGGAATGAACGCAGCCATCAGGGCCGTCACCCGCAGCGCCCGTTACCACGACATGAACGTGGTTGGAATCATGAGAGGTTATCAGGGCCTCATAGAGAAGGAATTCCAGAAATTCACCTCCTCTTCCGTGTCCAACACCATCCAAAGGGGCGGCACCATCCTTAAAACCGCCCGTTGTGGCGCTTTCATGACCCCCGAAGGCCGAAAGACCGCCTATGACAACATGGTGGCCGAAGGCATAGACGCCCTTGTGGTGATTGGCGGCAACGGCTCCCTCACCGGCGCCCAGCTCTTCGCCCGTGAGTACGACATCCCCATTATCGGCCTTCCCGGCACCATAGACAACGACCTCTACGGCACAGACTCCACAATCGGCTACGACAGCGCCCTCAACACCATAGTTGAATGCGTGGACAAAATCCGCGATACCGCAAATTCCCACGACCGCATCTTCTTCATAGAGGTCATGGGCCGCGACGCCGGTTTCCTTGCCCAGAACAGCGCAATAGCTTCCGGCGCAGAGGCCGCCATCATCCCCGAAAGCAACACGGCAGTTGACCAGCTGGCCGAATTCATAGAGCGCGGCAAGCGCAAGTCCAAGAACAGCGCCATCGTCCTGGTCTCCGAGGCCCAGAAGAACGGCGTTGGCGGCGCAATGTATTACGCAGACCGCATCAAGAAGGAGTTCCCTCAGTTTGACGCCCGCGTCACCATCCTCGGCCATCTTCAGCGCGGAGGCAAGCCCAGCGCATATGACCGCATCCTGGCTTCCCGCATGGGTTACGCCGCCATCGAGGCCCTTATGGAAGGCCAGCGCAACGTCATGATCGGCATAAAGAACGACGAAATTGTTTACGTCCCCATCTCCCGTGCCATCAAGATGAACAAGCCCATCAACACGGAGCTCATCTCCGTGCTTAACGTCCTTTCAATGTAGGTGTATGTTTTACGGTCTATGGTTACGGCTCAGGCACCTTGCCTATGACAAGGGCTGGAAGATGAGTTTCAGGGCCGAAGTCCCCACGGTGGCCGTCGGGAACGTCACCGTTGGCGGAACCGGCAAAACCCCTCACGTAGAGATGCTCCTCCGGTATCTACGCGTCAGCGACAAATGGGGCTACAAGCCCCTGGCCGTGCTCTCAAGGGGGTATAAGCGCAAATCCCGCGGCTTTCAGATTGTAAAGCCGGATTCTTCGTCGGCCTCATTTGCCGGGGACGAACCCCTTCAGATTGCCCGGAAGTTCCACGGGGTCACCGTTGCCGTAGACAAAGACCGCCTGGAAGGCTGCCGCAAACTTGAAGGCGCGGACCTCATAGTCCTTGACGACGCCCTTCAGTACCGCAGGCTCATCCCCAGCCTCAGCATAGTCCTGGTGGATTACGGAAGGCCCGTCTGGGAAGACAAGCTTCTCCCCTGGGGCCGTCTCCGTGACCTTCCCTCCCGCATTCTCAAGGCCGATGTCGTGATAGTCACAAAGTGCCCCCCGGAACTTGACGGCTGGTCCCGCCAGGAGTTCGGCCGAAAACTGGGCCTGAAGCCTGGGCAGAAGCTCTTTTTCACAAGCATCCGCTACCTCCCTCCGGAGCCCGTTTTCCCGGAAGCCGATGCCCGATATACATACTCAAACAAGACCATCCTTGTTTCCGGAATAGCCAACGACGCTCCTCTCAGAAGCTATCTCTCAGATACTTACAAGATAGTAAGGCGCCTCTCTTACCCGGATCACCACCGCTTTGGGAAGGCCGATATCCGCGCCATGGCCGCTGCGGTCAAGGCTGCTCCCACGGCCTGCCTCATAACCACGGAAAAAGACGCCCAGCGCCTCCGCGAGGTCAAGGTTGTGCCGGATTCCATCAGGCAGCGCCTTTTCTACCTCCCCATAGAGGCCGCTTTTGTCTCGGAAGAGGATGAGAGAGCGTTTGTGGAGATACTGGACAAGGTATGATTCTGTATCTTACCGGTAGCCCCACGCGCTTTGGGGAAGATCATTTCACTGAAGACAACGGCTTTCTCTCCAGCGTCAAGGCGTCGCTGCGCTCTGTTGCCGGTCCGGGCCGAAAGCCGCGAGTGCTTCTTGTAAGCGCAGCCCCGGACGACAAAGGCTTCACGGACTCCGTAGAGAAGGGAATGAGCCTTTGCATCCATCGGTCCGGAATTGAGACGGAGCGCATTGTGATGCTGGACCGCAGCAATGCCTCCAAAACGGCAGAGCTGGTAGCCTGGGCCCACTGGATTGTGATGTGCGGCGGGCACGTACCAACACAGAACCCCTTCATCCATGAAATCGGCCTTAGGGAACTGCTGAAAGGCTTTGACGGGGTGATCATGGGCTGCAGCGCCGGAAGCATGAACTGCGCTGGAAGGGTGTATTCCCATCCGGAACTTCCCGGAGAGGCCACGGACCCTGGCTACAACCGCTGGCTGGAAGGCCTGGGCCTTACTGACATCCAGCTTATTCCGCATCTGGAACAGGTGCGCTGGGCCACCGTGGACGGCCTGCGCCTTTTTGAAGACATAGCCTTCCCGGACAGCTGGGGCCACCGCTTCTACACCTTCCGTGACGGCGGTTACGTTAAAGTGGAAAACGGCCGAAGCACCCTTTACGGCGAGGCCTACGAAATAACCCGCGGAGCCATGCGCCGCGTTTCCGAAGAAAACAAAACATACTCCTTTATGAACCTTATATTCATATCCCCCCATTTCCCGGACACTTACTGGCACTTCTGCGCCGGGGCCAAGGCAAACGGCGTAAATGTCCTGGCAATTGCCGACACCCCCTACGAGAACCTCTCCTGGGAACTCAGGCAGAGCATCACGGACTATTACCGCGTACAGAACCTTGAAGACTACTCTGAAATGTACCGCGCCGTGGCCTGGTTCGCCCACAAATACGGGAAGATAGACTGGATAGAGTCCAACAACGAGTACTGGCTTGAGCAGGACGCCCGCCTCAGGACTGACTTCAATGTCACAACCGGCATCCAGACAGACCGCATTGCCGCCATCAAGAACAAGAGCGAGATGAAAAAATACTACGCCCTTGGCGGCATCCCTACCGCGCGTCAGATAAAAGGGGCCGAAGGCGCCGCAAAAATAAAGGCCTTCGTGAAAAAGACCGGCTACCCCGTGATTGCAAAGCCGGACAACGGCATGGGCGCCGGCGGCACCACCAAGATCACCTGTGCCGAAGACCTTTCGTCATGGCTGGAACATCATGCCCAGGACATGGGCTTCTATGTGATTGAGGAGTTCATAACCGGCCTTCTGGTTAGCTACGACGCCATTTTCAACTCAAAAGGAGAGCCAGTGTTTGAAAACAACACCGTGTTCCCCACGCCCATCATGGAGATAGTTCACAATAACCTTGACTGCTGCTACTGGACCAACAAGACGGTTCCCGCAAAGCTCTCCGAGATTGGCCGCCGCACGGTAAACGCATTCGGTATCAAGAGCCGCTTTGTGCACCTTGAGTTCTTCCAGCTGGACCGTGACCGTGAAGGCCTTGGCAAGAAGGGGGACTATGTGGGCCTTGAGGTTAACATGCGTCCGCCGGGAGGCTACACCCCTGACATGATGAACTATGCCCACAACACGGACGTCTATCAGATATGGGCCGACATGGTGGCCTTTGACGAGGCCCGCAAGCCCCTTGGCGACAGCTGCTACATCGGTTATGCCGGCCGCCGAGACAATCACGCGTACAAGCACTCCCACGAGGATATCATGGCGCGCTACGGCAGCGACGTCCGCATGGCCGCCCGCGTCCCGGACGCCCTCTCCGACGACCTCGGCAACACCTGCTACATCGTGCGCCTGGAGAAAAAGGCCGACATTGAAGCCTTCTTCAAATTTGCCACGGAATAGTCCGTGGAGGGAAGTAATTGAATAACATGTGTAAACAATCCGCCACTTCCAGATGGATTGGCGGCAAACCAAGTAAAACACTTCTTTCGGCCAGGTGACAAATCCGGACTAGAGTCCGTAGACACCTTCGGGTTCAGGAGCTTCGGCGCCCCAGCGCTGCGCCACGTAATCCAGGGTTTCCATGATTTCCGCGGGGTCCCTGGAGGTTACCAGCTTTATGCGGGTTTCCTTGAAATCCCTGAGGCCCTTGAAGTAGCAACTGAGGTGACGACGCATCTCGTACACGCCGGTAATGGGGCCTTTGAGGTCCAGTGAAAGCTGGAAATGACGTTTGGCCAGTGTCACGCGGTCTTTGACGCTCATGGGAGGGAGTTCTTCCCCGGTGTCCAGGAGGTGACGGATTTCCGTGAAAATCCAGGGGTGGCCGAAACTTGCGCGGCCAACCATGATGCCGTCTACGCCGTATCTGTCAAAGGCTTCCTTCGCCTTTGCCGCGGTGTTTATGTCTCCGTTGCCGATTATGGGAATATGCATGCGGGGGTTATTCTTCACTTCCCCTATGAGAGTCCAGTCTGCCTCACCTTTATACATCTGGCAGCGGGTGCGGCCGTGGATGGTGAGAGCCGCTATACCGGTGTCCTGGAGGCGTTCGGCAAGGTCCACTATGATTTTGGAATTGTCGTCCCAGCCAAGGCGGGTCTTTACGGTGACGGGCTTTCCCACGGCCTCAACGATGGCTTTTGTGATGGCCACCATCTTGTCAGGCTCCCGCATCATGCCGCTTCCGGCACCGCGGCCGACGATCTTGCTCACCGGGCAGCCGAAGTTAATGTCTATGATGTCTGCGCCGTGGCCTCCGGCAAGTTCCGCGGCCCTTTCGGCCATTTTGGCGGCATCTACCATGGCTTCCGGGATGCTGCCGTAGATTTGTACGGCCACGGGAGCTTCTTCCGGAAGCGTCCGCATCTTGGCGATGGTCTTGGAGACGTCACGCACAAGGCCGTCACTGCTCACAAACTCCGTTGTGACCATTGCGGCCCCGGCCTCCCGGCAAAGGATGCGGAACGACGTGTCCGTCACATCCTCCATTGGCGCCAGGGTAACCGGCCTCTCTCCAAGATCTATGCTGCCTATTTTCATGCTGCAAAGATACTCATTTTTTGCTTTATGGCCTTGTCCAGTGAATCCTGATGCCGTCACGCTCCATGCCGCGGAACCAGGTCATCTGGCGCTTAGCAAACTGATGGATGGCGTTGCCAAGGCCCACCACCATGTCGTCGTAGGAGATTTCTCCAAGCACATACTGCGTAACAAACTTATACTCAAGGCCGTAATAAATGAGATCCGGTGCGGGAACAGTCTCAAGAAGCCCACGGACTTCCTCCACAAGGCCCTCCTTCAGGCGTTCCTCAAGGCGGCGGTCTATGCGAGCCACGCGTTCTTCGCGGGAGACCAAAGTACCAATGTAATATGGCTTTTGCGGGAGTTTGTCGGCCGAAATGCCATTGCCTTTGTCGAACTTGTACGCCTTGGTGGCAGCCTCTATGTAAAGGCCCGAGCCTCCGCAAAGGATGGGGACTGCGCCGCGGCTACGGACATTGGCCCAAGCCTCAGCAAAAGCCGCCTGGTACTCATAAATATTGAATTTGGCACCGGCCAGGACAATGTCTATAAGGTGATAGGGCACATCTCCGTACTCTCCAAGGTCTTTCCCCGTGCCGATATCCATGCCGCGGTACACTTGGCGGGAATCGGCCGAAAGGATTTCGGCTTTAAGATTCCCGGTCAAGCCGGGAATGACGTTACGCCCGGCAACTGCGTTACGCTCGGCAACTGCGTCATGCCCGGCAACGACCGGGCATCTTTCAATGCTCCGGGCCAGTTGCACGGCATAGCGGGTTTTGCCAGAAGCGGTGGGCCCTACCACGCAGATGAGGTCTATGTCCCCGGCGGCATACGCGGCGGCAAGGGCCTCGGGGTCTATGACCTCAGGGTCCGGGAGTTTTGCCATGGGCGGAATGCCGGGGCGGTCCGGGAGGAGTTCTGTACGGTTCATGCCGCAAAATTACACATTTTTTTACTACCTTTGCAGTCCTATGCCAAAAGCCAAGAGCAGCATACAGATCAAAAACCGCAGGGCCTCGTTCGACTACGAGTTCCTGGAAACCTATACCGCCGGCATCCAGCTGGTGGGAACGGAAATAAAGTCCATAAGGGCCGGCAAATGCTCCCTGCAGGATGCCTATTGCTTCTTCTCCGGCAACCAGCTGTACGTACGCGGCATGAACATAGCCCAGTACCACTGGGGCAGCTGGGGACAGCACGAGCCCGTCCGTGACCGCCGCCTGCTCCTTAACCGCAAGGAACTTAGGCACTTGCAGCAGGAAGACAAGCAGAAGGGCCTAACCATCGTTGCCGTAAAGCTCTTTATCGCGGACAACGGCTACGCCAAGCTCCTCATAGCCCTTGCAAAGGGTAAGAAGGAATACGACAAACGCGAGAGCATCAAGGCCAAGGACCTTCGCCGGGAAATGGACCGCAGCGGGTATTAATCCAACGAAATCTTAATCCAAAACCACACTCCCGGGCAGCGAGTCACGCAAAAAACGCCCAAAACGCGTAAATCGTTGCCCAAATGGGCAGCGAAACGCGCAAAATCGGCCAAAAACGTGTAAGTCATTGCCCCAAACATGCCAACCTCGCCCGAAAGGAGTACCAGCCTCGCCCGGAAGGGGTAGCGAGACGCGAGAAAAAACGTGTCAGTCCAGGGACTGGGGCGTGGAGACGGACATGTACATCATGCGGGAGTATTCCTCCGGGGTAATTGAGACAAAAAGGTAGTGCACGGGGTCGCAGACAACCCCGTTACGCCAGAGCTCGTAGTGAAGGTGGGGGGCCGAAACTCCAGTGGACACGCCTACCTCCCCTATCTTGGCGCCGCGCCGCACGTACATGCTCTGGAACACGTTGATGTCGCCAAGAAGGCAGTACCTGGACACGAATCCGTTTCCGTGATTTATCTCAACTATGTTGCCAAGCCCCTTGCGGGAGTGGACCACCTTGGTTATGAGCCCGGAGGCGGTGGCGTACACGGCGGCGCCCTGCGGTGCAATGAAATCTATGCCGTCGTGCTGCATCTCGATCTTGTATGTGGGGTTCTGCTTAGGGCCCACTGAGGCGCCGGTCTGGACATAGGACATGCCCTTCAGGGGCAGGCTCAGCGGAGGGATGCTTTCCTTGCGGGATTTAAGGAGGATGCGGAAGACTTCGGCAAAGTTGTCATCCACGTTACCCGCCATCAGCATCAGGCGCTCGGAGGCCGAAGCCGCCGCCGAAAGGTAGAAACTCTCGGAGAGGGAGTCGCTGTCGGCGATAAGGTCTGCGGCGGTGATGGCGTTAAGGGAGGGAGGAGCGGTCTCAAACAGCTCACGGTAAATTTGGTCGTCCTTCACCACCAGGCCGTCCACCACGTCTGAAATAAGTTTGTCCTTGTTACGGAGATCCCGGTACATGGTCTTGTACAGGCGGTTTTCCTTTTGGAGACGGCGCTCTTCCTCCGTAGAGAAGAGCAGCGCGAAGAGGATGTAGATCACCACCGACAATGACACGGATGCCACCAGATAGCGAACCACCGAACCTAGTATTTTACTGAACTTATTCATTTTCCTTCCGGTTTACGCACAAGTTCATAATAATCCTTGGGAGGGATGTCAAGGTCCATGTACAGGGCGGGATTCACATAGTCCTTGCGGTAAAGGATCTCATAGTGCAGGTGAGGCCCGGTAATTCGGCCGCTCTTTCCCGTGAGGCCTATGCAGTCTCCCCTTTTAAGGCTCTGGCCCATCTCCACAAATATCTCAGACATATGCGCATAGCGTGTTTTGTAGCCAAAGCCGTGGTCTATCTCCACGTGGTTTCCGTATCCCGTGCGCTCATGTGCCACTTTCACCACTATGCCGTCTCCGGTTGCGTAGATGGGGTTCCCGGGAGGACAGGCGAAGTCCATTCCGGTATGGCGCTTGGTGTACCCCAGGATAGGGTCCGAGCGGTAGCCGAAGGGGCTTGACATGTGATACGTGTTGCGGTCTGTGCTGATGGGCGGGATGGCCGGAATGTGGGCCGCCATATCTCCGGCGCTGAACTGCAGCACCATGATGTCGTCGAAGGACTTTGACTGGACGTAGGCGCGTTTTTCCACTATGTCCTGGCGGCGGACCACAGCCTCAAGGGAGGTTCCCCGGAGAGCCTCGTAGCGGTTTTCCCCGCCAAGGCCGCTGAGCCGGACCTCCGGCGGAATTTCGTCCAGGCCGTACACGCTGCGGTATATTTTATCGTCTCTCACCTCAAGCAGCGACAGGAGTTCCTCCTGGTGGGCCATATGGGCCGAAAGACGCTCAACGCGCGCCCTCCAGTCTGCGTTTCCGCGCTTGAGGATGGCGGTTTTAGGAAGGTCCAGGCCCAGCACCTGCACGTAAATCCACATGAACAGCAGGAAGAACACAATGCCGCCGAAGGCCACCAGCGCTATCTTCCACCAGTCACGGGCCGACAGCTGCCTGATACGGTCTACGAGCTTTTCTGGGCTCACCATATATTTCTCTATCCTTGACGGCATATTATGCAAATATATGCATTATTTCTGAAACAGCTCATCTTTTACACATTCTATGCCCGCGCGCGAGGATATTCGGGGAAAAATGACTATTTTTGCAGGCTATATCAAATATACTATATGACATCCAAAGAAATCCGCCAGAAGTATCTGGACTTCTTCGCCTCTAAGGGCCACACCGTGGTGCCCAGCGCACCCATGGTCATAAAGAATGACCCCACCCTCATGTTCACCAATGCCGGCATGAACCAGTTCAAGGACATCTTCCTTGGCAATTCGGCACCAAAATTCCCCCGCGCCACAGACTCCCAGAAGTGCCTTCGCGTAAGCGGCAAGCACAACGACCTTGAGGCCGTGGGCCACGACGGCCGCCATCATACAATGTTCGAGATGCTTGGCAACTGGAGCTTCGGAGACTACTTCAAGAAAGAGGCCATTGACTGGGCCTGGGAGCTTCTCACAGAGGTTTACAAGATAGACAAGACCAAACTATACGCCACCGTGTTCGAGGGCAGCGCCGAAGACGGCACCGCACTTGACACCGAGGCCCGCGAAGCCTGGCTGTGCCACCTTCCCGCAGACCACGTGCTCACCGGAAACAAGCACGACAACTTCTGGGAAATGGGCGACACCGGCCCCTGCGGCCCTTGCTCGGAGATCCACATTGACCTTCGGCCCGATGAAGAGAGTGCAAAAATCCCCGGCCGTGAGCTTGTGAACACGGACAACGACGACGTCATTGAAATCTGGAACCTTGTGTTCATGCAGTATGAGCGCAAGGCCGACGGCCACCTGGAGCCCCTCCCCGCCAAGAACATAGACACCGGCATGGGCTTCGAGCGCCTTTGCATGATTCTCCAGAACAAGAAGTCCAACTACGAGACCGACGTCTTCTCCGGCCTTATCGGCAAAGTCGAAGAGTTCTCCGGCCATAAGTATTCCGAGGGCGGAAACGTGGAGGTTGCAATGAGGGTGATCGCAGACCACATCCGCGCCATAGCCTTCTCCATTGCAGACGGCCAGCTTCCTTCCAACGTGAAGGCCGGCTACGTGATTCGCCGAATCCTCAGGCGCGCCGTACGCTACGGCTACACCTTCCTTGGATTCACGGAGCCCTTCCTCTGCCGCCTCATCCCCCAGCTTGTGGAAGACATGGGAGAGGCCTATCCTGAGCTCAAGGCCCAGCAGAAGCTCATAGAAAACGTTATCAAGGAGGAAGAAAACGCCTTCCTGCGCACCCTGGACCGCGGAATCCGCATGCTTGAAGACAACATGGCCCGCAACGCCGCCACCAAGGTTGTGGCCGGAACCGACGCCTTTGTGCTCTACGACACCTACGGCTTCCCCATAGACCTCACGGAGCTCATCGCCGCAGAAAAAGGCTATACCGTAGACCTCGACGGCTTCAACGCCGAACTCCAGAAGCAGAAGGAGCGCGCCCGCAACGCCACCGCCAACGAATTCGGAGACTGGACGGTCTTCGCAGACTCCGACGTAGTGTTCGAAGGCTACGACGTCCTTGAGGTAAAGGGCGCACGCCTCCTCAAGCAGCGCACCGTGAAGCAGAAAAGCAAGGAGTACTTCCAGCTTGTGTTTGACCGCACTCCTTTCTATGCCGAAATGGGCGGCCAGGTTGGCGACACAGGCACCATTGAAGGCGAGGACGGAGAGAAGATAGCCATCCTCAACACCGTAAAGGAGAACAACCTCACCATCCATCTGGCCGAACGCCTTCCCGCCACCTCCGGCAAGTTCACCCTTACCGTAGACGCCGCACGCCGCCAGAAGATAATGAACAACCACACCGCAACGCACCTCCTGCACCAGGCCCTGAGGGAAGTCCTTGGAACTCATGTAGAGCAGAAGGGATCGTTTGTGTGCCCGGATTACTTCCGCTTCGACTTCTCCCATTTCCAGAAGGTTACTGACGAAGAACTCCGTGCAGTGGAGCGCCGCGTCAATGAGCTGGTGCGCCGCTGCCTGCCCCTCCAGGAAAAGCGTGACGCCTCCATGGAAGAAGCCCGCGCAATGGGCGCCATGGCACTCTTCGGCGAAAAATACGGAGACGTGGTCCGCGTGGTGCGCTTTGGAGAGTCCGTAGAACTCTGCGGCGGCACCCATACCGCCAACACCGGCACCATCGGCCTGTTCAAAATCAGGGCCGAAAGCGCCGTTGCAGCAGGCGTACGCCGCATTGAAGCCCTCACCGGAGAGGCTGCAGAAACCGCCCTGGAGGCCGTGGAAGACATGCTGAAGAGCGTCAAGTCCTTCTTCAACAACGTCCCGGACCTCACCGGCGCAATTGAAAAACTGATTGCCGAAAACACGGATACCCGCAAGCAGCTGGAAGCCATGGCTAGTGAAAAAGCCGCCCAGCTGGCCGAAAAACTGGAAGCCGGCGCCGTGGAGATCAACGGAATCAAGGTTGTGCGCTACGACGGTTCCGTAGACCCCGCATTCGCCCGCAACGTGGCCCTGCTTTTGCAGAAAAAGGTCCAGAACTTTGTGCTGGCCTGCGCCTTTGCCTTTAACGGCAAGCCCAACCTCCTTCTCATGTACTCCCAGGACCTTGTGGCCAAGGGAAAGAATGCAGGAAAGGACATCCGCGAGGCCGCAAAGCTCATACAGGGCGGCGGCGGCGGACAGCCCGGCCTTGCAACTGCCGGCGGCCGCATGGTCGAAGGCCTTGGTGCAGCTATGGACGCTTTGGTGGACATTGCCACTAAATAAATGAAGAAACTGGATCAGTTCATACTTAAGTCGTTTGTGGGGCAGTTCATAGCTATCCTCGCAATCGTGACCTTTATCCTGGTCATGCAGTTCCTATGGCTGTATATAGACGAACTTGTGGGTAAAGGTCTGGAGCTTAAGGTGATACTGGAGTTTCTCATGTGGGGCGGGTTCCAGACCCTTCCCCTTGCCATACCGCTTGCAACCCTCCTGAGCTCCATGATGACCCTCGGAGACATGGGAGAGCACTTTGAACTCACGGCCATGAAGGCCAGCGGCATCTCCCTCACAAGGGTGCTGGCGCCCATGACCGTGGTAGCCATACTCATCAGCATAGGAGCCTTCTTCGTGGGAGACCGCCTGGTGCCGTACTCCATAAACCAGATATTCACCATGCGAGACGACATCGGCCGAACAAAATCGGAGATCAAAATCCCCTCCGGAACCTTCTACGACGGCATAGACGGCTACATCCTCCGCGTGGAAAGCCGGGATTCCAAAACCGGCATGATGCACGGCATCCAGGTGTACGACCACACCTCCGGAAGCGGAAACCTCAGGATAACGGTTGCCGACAGCGGCGTGCTCAAGATGTCAAAGTCCAAGGACTACCTCACCTTCATGCTCTATAACGGAACTAATTACCGTGAGGAAAACCGCCGGAAGTACAGGGACACTTCCCTGGCGCTCCAGAGGGTGAAGTTCTACCGCCAGGAACTGGTGATTCCGCTGGAGAACTACGCCTACAAGCAGTCCGACTCCGCCCGCTTCGGGGAGCAGGTGAAATCCATGAACCTGAACCAGTTAAAGCACAGCCACGACTCCCTTGTGAACCTTGTCGACCAAGGCACCATGAAGCACGTGAAGGAGTTCCAGAACCAGAACAGCCTTACGTACCGCAAGCAGCTTGACACAAGCTGGCGGGAAGTTGCCACCGTGGCCATGGCCCCGCCCGCAGAGGAAGATTTCAAGACCCTCAAGGATAGGCAGAAAGCCCTTGACGCGGCGCTGCAGGCGGCAAGGCAGTATGAAAATGTAGCAAGGGGCCAGACCTACGACTCCTACGACTACACCAACATGATCCACCGCACGGACGTCGAGATGTGGAAGAAGTACGCCCAGGCGCTGGCCTGCCTGCTGCTGTTCTTCATAGGCGCCCCGGTAGGAGCCATCCTCAAAAAGGGCGGCCTGGGTGCGCCTGCGGTCATTTCCCTGCTGTTCTTTGTGCTGTACTGGGTAATTGACATTACCGGAGAGAGGCTTGCCAGCAACGGTGCCACATCGGCATTTGTGGGGAAATTCATTTCGGCCTTCGTGCTGGGCCCCATAGGCGGTTTCCTTACGGTGAAAGCGATTAAGGACAAGAACCTGTTCCACTGGGACGGTTTCATGATAGGATTCAGAAAAGTCAAGAGTCAGATTATAAGAATGTTCAGAAAGACAAGGATAGTATACATGGGCACCCCGGAATTTGCCGTGGGTCCGCTGGAAGCCCTTTCAAGAAGCGGGTACAACGTTGTGGGCATAGTCACAGTTCCGGACAAACCCTCCGGGCGTGGCCTCAAGATGCAGGAAAGCGCCGTGAAAAAGTACGCAGTAAGCACAGGCATTCCAGTGCTTCAGCCGGAAAAACTCCGCGACGAAGAATTCCTGAAGCAGCTTGCCGCCTTCAAGGCCGATCTCTTTGTGGTGGTTGGCTTCCGCATGCTTCCGGAGGTTGTATGGAGCATGCCGAAACTCGGCACGTTCAACCTCCACGCCGCACTGCTGCCGCAGTACCGTGGCGCCGCCCCCATCAACTGGGCCGTAATCAACGGAGAGAACATCTCCGGCGTCACCACCTTCATGATTGACAAGAAGATTGACACCGGCGGCATTATCCTCCGCTCAGAGTGCCACGTAGAGCCCACCGACACCGCCGGAGACCTCCATGACAAACTGATGGCCCTTGGCTCCACCCTTGTTGTGGAAACCGTGGAAGGCCTTATCCAGCATAACGTGGAACTCCGCGTCCAGCGCAGTTTCATCCAGGGCTCGGAACTTCTCAAGCCCGCCCCCAAGATCACCCGCGAGCTCCAGCACATAGACTGGAACGACTCCACCAAGCAGGTGTACAACCTTATCCGCGGCCTGTCCCCGTACCCGTGCGCCTTCACGGAACTTGTTCCTTCTGTCATTTCGAGCGAAGTCGAGAAATCTCCTGCCATGCAGCTCAAAGTGTACTTCGGGGAAATGCGCACGGACCTTCACGCAGAGCCCGGCACCGTTCTCAGTGACGGCAAAACCTACTTTGCCATTGCAACCGCAGACGGCGCCATTGCCATCACGGACCTCCAGCTTGCCGGCAAGAAGCGCATGGACGTAAAGAGTTTCCTCCTGGGCTTCCGCAACCCCGCCTCCTACAAGGCCACCCAGGGCACTTCCAAGGCCGAAATCGCCAAGGCCAAGCCCCTTGAAGATGAATAGCGTAATTATACTTTGTGACGGGGCCTTCCCCACGGAGCCGTATCCTCTGTATCTTCTGGATTCGGCCGAAGCCGTTGTGTGCTGCGACGGGGCCCTTGTCAAGTATCTGGAGCACTTCCCCGGCCGGACACCGCTGGCCGTGGTGGGAGACCTGGATTCACTGCCGGAAGAGCTCCAGAA
>JAFVDC010000142.1 GCA_017478685.1 Bacteroidales bacterium
ACAAAGGCCGCACCGTGGACTTCAAGAACACCATCCTCATCATGACCTCCAACGCCGGAGCGGACATTATCCAAAGCTACATGGAGCGTCTTCCGGAGGTGAACGGCATTGACATGGAGGCACTCACAAAGCGCCGCCAGATGCTTGACGAGTGCAGCGCCCGCGTGCTGGACGTGCTCAAGCAAACCGTTCGGCCGGAATTCCTCAACCGTATCGACGAGATAATAATGTTCGACCCCCTCACCAAGGCCGATATCCGCGACATCCTGCACCTGCAGGAGGAAGAGCTCCGTAAACGCCTTGCAGACAGCGGCATAAGCGTGGAGTTCACCACCGCCTTTGAAGACCACATGGTGGAGAAAGGCTATGACCCCGCATACGGCGCCCGCCCTGTGAAGCGCGTCATGCAGCGTGAACTTGTAAACCTCCTTGCCAAGGCCATCCTTGACGGCACCGTGAAGAAAGACTCCACCGTACACGTAGACGCTGTAGGCGGCGAGGTTGTGGTGCGGTAGAATACTGTCATTTCGAGCGAAGCCCGCAGGGCGTAGTCGAGAAATCTCCTGCCGTGGAGCTAAGCGGCTGAAACACAAGCCATTATACAAAAACGTCTACCCGAAATCAGGTAGACGTTTTTGCGTAAATGCTTAATAATTAGCGTGTTATCTCCACGCACTACAGATTACTTCACAAGCTTGAAGCCAATGCGGAACTGGTCGTAGCCGTCTGCGAGGCCGGCGATGGCCTTGATCTGGCTGGACTTCTCACCAAGCTGGGAAGAGATCTTCTTCATCATGTCAAGAAGCTTGTCTGCGGTGAACAGCATCTTGGCGCCGTTAAGGCTGCTTTCAAGGGTGCCGGTCATGCACAGGAACTTCATGGTTTTGCCGAAGGTAAGGGTGACGGTCTTTTCGCCTTCACCAACCTTGTAGGTGCCGGGAAGGGCCAGAGGGCCGCAGTTGAGCACGAAGGTGTTGTCCGTAGCGTTGAAAGTGAATGTGAGTGCACCGGGCTTGATGCCAACCTTTGCAAGGTATTCGTCGGCTTTGGATTCCATGCCGGCGGTAACGGCTGTACCGGCCAGGTTGGTGAGGACGTTGCCCTCTGAGCTGGAAGCGGAGCATGCTACGCCGTTGTAGGTGTAGGTGCCGTCAAGGCTTACGGGTGCGCTGTAAACAGTACCTGCAAGACCGGAGATGATGTTGCCGATGGTGCTGGTGGCAGAGGAGGAGTTTCCACCAAGGCTGCTGAGAACATTGCCAAGAAGGCTCTGGGCGTTTGCAGAGGCAACTACGGCCACTGACAAAGCGATAACGGAGATGATTTTCTTCATAATTATAATGATACTAATTAGTTTCAGCCTGTAAATATAATAAAAAATATTAACTTTCTTCGGCCCAGCCCTGGGCTTTTACAGGAAATTCAACTCCCTCAGGTGTAACAAGTACCGTGCCTGCCTCCGGCTGCGCCAGGTGGCCAATGATGTCGAATGTCTGGAACTCCCTCCTGAACTTCTCAAGATGAAGGATGGGCACCACAAACAGCAGCTTGTTGTCGTCTCCGCCGTTCATTGCGGCCGAAACAGGGTCCAGGTCCAGCTCTTTCCCCAGCTGGAAGCTGCCGCCCTCGAAGGGAATCTTTTCGGCATAGACCTTTGCTCCAAGGCCGGAATCGCGCGTGAGCCGCTTGAGGGCGTCGGCCAGCCCCCGCGTCACGAAATAGCCGTAGGAAGGGTAGATTTCAACATCCTCAAGTCTCTCAACCACAGATGCTTCCAGCTCCGGACGAAGGTAGTCTCCAACCAGCATCTTGTACTCCTTCATGTCCGGCTGAGTGCCTTTTTCCGCAAACTCCTTTGCTCCGCGCTCCAGCACCTGAAGGCCAAGGAAAGCGGCCCCAAGGGCACCGGAAACGCAGATGAGGTCCTTGCTCTTTGCGGCCATCCTGCGCTTTACCGTAAGCGCCTGAGTCTCCCCGGTAGCGCTCATGCTCACGTACAGTCCGTTCTGGGAAGGCTGGAGGTCCAGGTTCACCGCCTCAAAGCCGTGCTCTTTTGCCGCCACCGTAATTCCCATCCAAAGTTCCTTCACCTGCGGAAGGTCCAGTTTGGCCGAAACCCCCAGGATCACGTTGAGAAGTTTTGGCCGTGCAAGGGCGGCGTAAAGTTCTCCCACAACCCCAACCACGCACTTGTAGCCCAGGTGCTTGAGCGGGAAATACACCAGATTGAAGTCCGGACCCTCCAGGTACATGCGGGAAGCGGTGATTACGCTTCCGCCCTTTGAGGTATATGAGAGCCCGCTTACGGGATTGTATGCAGAGAGGCGATAGAGCTCCCCTATCGCCTCAATTTTTCCTAT
>JAFVDC010000143.1 GCA_017478685.1 Bacteroidales bacterium
GGAAGGAAGGGTTGTACCACTCATTGCGGTCCTCGGAGGCTTCCACATCAAGGCCGAAGACGGGCTCCGAAATCTCAAACGGATTGCTCCTGAGGCCTTTGGAGAAGTATCCGCCGGTTGCAAGGATAAACCACTGAGCCTCAATGTAATGGGAGTCCAGGTTGCGGGTGACTACGCTGTGGACCCTGCCGCCGTGGATATGGGCTGAAACGGCCTCGTCTCCGCCAAGGAAGGTGCCTCCAAGGACCTCGTAGCGGCGCTTGAGAAGCATCTGGGTGCGGATTCCGGGAACAGACGGCGGCATGGTTCCGGCAAAAACTACCTGGGCCGGAATGCCCTGACGGATTCGGCCGGGAACTGAAGGGTCCAGAAGGCCGAAAACCTGAGGCAGGACTACGGTGTCTTCGTCTTTGAGGAGCACGCGGACTTCCTGCACCACTTTCTCCCATACCCTGTCCATCTTGCGGGCAATCTGGACCGAACGCATTTCCGAGGGGGAGAGCTGGAGCTGCTCCAGCTCCGGGAGGGAAATGAAGCGGATTCGGCACTCAAGACCCTCTTTCTCAAGGCCTTCGGCAAGGAAGGAGGAGAAGAAGTCGTGGTAGCCGAGGAAGTTCACCACAAGGGCCCTTCGGCCTATCTTTGGAGTCTCGAAGAGGCTTATGTCTTCAAGGGAAAGGGCGCTGGGGCGGAAGGTGCCAAGGGGCATCAGGCGCACGCCCTCCTTGTAATGTACATGTATGCCCGCCTCCTGGAAAAGGGTGGCAAGGCGGGGCTCCGGTGCCGAAAGTGACTCGAACGTGCCGGAGAAGAAGTGAAGGGCGTTCTGGCCGCCGGATATTATGGCCGTGGAAAGGCCTTCTTTCTGGAGGCTTATTCCGGCAGTCATTCCGGCAAGGCCGCCTCCAACTATAACAACATCGAATTTCATAACCCTAACACGTGTTTATAAACCCACTGAGTGTATTCGGCTTCACGGAGAGTGTCTCCCCAGCCAATGGGGAAATTGCCTTTCCAGCGCTCCTGGAGGAAGTTTCGGATGTCCTCGCGTTCACGGTCTACGCAGCCGTGGGCCTTTGCAAGAAGGCCGGCGGCCCTTACCGCGCAGAACTCTCCCTGGCAGGTTCCCATGCCCACCCTTGTGCGGCGGCGAAGGTCTGTGAGGGTGCTTACCTCCAGACGGTCTATGGCGGCGTTGATTTCGGCCACGGAAACTTCCTCGCATTCGCAGATGAGGGTGTCGTCCCTGCGGTCTCCGGTGCGTATGCGGGAGGCGCGGGTGCCCATGCGGGACGCGGCGGCTTTCTGTGCCATGGTGGGGGATTCCCATATCTTCTGGGCCACTTCCTCGTAGGATTTTTCCTCCGATCCGGGAAGGGGAGTGGTGGCGGTTTCGCAGGGCTTGTCAATGCCGAGTTTACGGCACACGGCGTTGGTTGCAATTTCGGCCATGAGCCTGTAGGTCATGAGTTTGCCGCCGGTTATGGTGATGAAGCCCTTGATGCCGTCGCGTTCTTCGTGGTCCAGGCAAACTATGCCGCGGGAGATGTTTCGGCCAGTAGGGTCGTTGTCGGCGGAAACAAGAGGCCGAACGCCGGCGTATGCGCGGAGGATACGCGTTGACGACAGCGACGGGGCCAGCTTGGCGCCTTCCGTGATGAGAAGGTTCACTTCATCCGGGGTGACCGCAACGTTGTCGCATTCCTCGAACGGTATGCGCGTAGACGTGGTGCCGATTACGCAAACGGTGTCTCCGGGCACAAGGATGTCGGCGTTGGAGGGCTTCCGGCAGCGGTTTATGACCATGTTGTTAACCCTGTGGGCAAAGATAAGGAGGGCTCCCTTTGCGGGATACATCCCTACGTTTACCCCGGCCATGGCGGCAATGCCGTGGCCCCAGATGCCGCAGGCGTTTACGGTGACGGGGGCGTAGTAGTCCTGCTCCTCACCGGAAATGTTGCGGGTGTGGACGCCTACGATTGCGTCTCCTTCCTTGATGAATCCGGTGACCTCTGTCTGGAGGCGCACCTGCCCGCCATGGAGCTTTGCGTCCAGCATGTTGGCGGCGCAGAGGCGGAAAGGGTCTACGCTGCCGTCCGGGACGCGAACCGCCCCTATGAGTTCAGGGTTTACCGATGGCTCCAGGCGCCTTGCAAGGTCCGGGTCTATTATTTCGGCATTGATCCCGGCGCTCTGACAGGCCTCTACGAAGGTTTTCTGGTAAGAGAGGTCGTCTTCCGGAAGGGTGATGAAAAGGCCGTCGGTTTCGTCTATGCAGTGGGCGGCGATGCGCCGGAGGATCATGTTTTCCTCTATGCATTCCCGGGCGCTTTCAGCGTCATTTACGGCATAGCGGGCACCGCTGTGGAGAAGACCGTGATTGCGGCCGGTAGCGCCCGTTGCAATGTCTGAGCGCTCTATCAGGAGTGTCCTGAGGCCTCTCATGGCGCAGTCTCTCTGCGTTCCGGCCCCGGTGATACCGCCGCCTATGATTATTACGTCAAATTCGTTGGGTTTCATAGTCTCAGTGTAACAATAGGGCAAATTTACTCATTTTCCCGCACCCTTGCAACCTTTTTTTCAGGGTGCTTCCCGGCCCGTCCACGTTTTCGGCCGTTTTTGTGGCCGGGGGCGCTGTTTCGGGCGCTTCGTCCACGTTTTCGGCGTTTTTCGTGGCCGGATATGGCTCGGGGCGAGGTTGGTACCATGTTTGGGCGAGGTTGGCGCTATTTGGGCAACGAATTACACGTTTTTGCCGGTATTTGCGTGTCTCATTGCCCTGGAGGGCAGTGACTCACACAAAAATGGCGTTTATTGCGTGTCTCGTTGCCTGCCTATTACCGTAGCAAGACGAGCGGCCGAGTTTTGGGGACGAACGGAACATACCGAAATGCCATTATTCCGTAACTTGTAACGCATAAATTTATGACACTAAAATATATTCAGATGAGAATCTGTCTTGACACTTTTCGCGGCATCACAGCCGCTGTTTTGGCATTGACATTGACCTTTCTGGGGGCATCCTGCAAAAGGGAAGACCCTGCGCCCGTGGAAACCCCGCTCCTGAAAGTCTCCGCTCCTTCCCTCAGCTTTGCCGGGGCAGGCGGAAGCAAGGAACTTACAATTGAGGCCGGAGGCGCCTGGAAGGCCGAATCTTCCCAAACCTGGATCAAAATCACTCCTGCAAACGCGGCCGGCAACAAAACCGTTACCGTTACCGCTGAGGCCAATGGCGGTACCGCTCAGCGCACCGGTAAAATCCAGTTCAGCCTTACCGCCTACCCGGATGTCACCCAGTCCGTGGACATTACGCAGGCCGAAAAAGGCGGCGAGGATCCCGGCCCGGAGAATCCGGATGACTCTGAGGACGACGGCCCGGACACATCCACCCTCGTGATACCCAGGGAGGATTTCACGGTGGAAAGCGTCTGGAGCCTTACCGGCGGAATCATGGGCCTGGAGTGGACCAAGGATCATCCCATGTACGAGGAGCCATCCCACGGCTGGATCGCCGCATTTGACGTTACCATAGCCCCCGAAGAAGTGGGCGCAGGTGACGGCAGCGGAGAATTCAAGTTCCGCAAGGACGCCTCCTGGACCACCAACCTTGGCGGCACCAACAAACCCCTGGAGATAGACAAGCGTTACAAGCTTGCCGATGACGGAGCCAACTTCAAGCTTCCCGCCGGCACCTACGATCTCTACATCCAGCCAACATTCATGCTCCTGTATGCCCTTGAGGCAGGTGCAACCTTCACTCACGGAGACGCCGTGGCAGAGGCCGAACAAGGAGAGAACGTGAGGATATACCTCCTCAACAACTCCACCTGGACCAAGCCTTACTTCTATGCCTATGCAGCCGGCGGGGCGCTTCAGCCTTACGGTGCGTGGCCCGGAACATATGCCAGCGGAACCAAGCAGTACGGAGACTACACATGGACTTACTGGGAGGCTTCCGGTTTCAACGGCATTGGCGGCATCAACCTCATCCTTAACAATAACGGCGTTGAGCAGTATCCTGCTACAGATGAGACAGACCCCCTCTGGAGCAACCTGACCATCCTTAACACCCTCTACTTCACCTGGGACGGTAAAAAGCTCACCCAGGTGGAGGATCCCAACAATCCCGGAGTTGCCGGAAAGGGCATCACCCCGGACGAAGTCAAGTTCGGCACAAGTTCCTGGACCATCATCGGAACTGTTGGCGGTACCAACTGGGATACCGACTATCCCATGGACACCGAAGGCTATTGGGAAGTGGCAAGGGAAGTGGAAATCGGCTCCGGTGAAATGTTCAAGTTCCGCCAGAACCGCTCCTGGACAATCAACTACGGCTATGGGGAAAACACCGGAGACACTCCAAGGCAGGCAACTGCAGGTGAAAAACTGGACCTTGTCCAAGGCGGCGCCAACATAACGGTTTCGGCCGGCACCTACGACATCTACCTTGCCGCCGAAAACCAGATTGCCTACATCCTTCCCGCCGGCAGCGCCTGGACCCATGAAGAGGAAGGCAAGCCGGAATATGGCGGGCAAGGGGAGTACGACCCTGACCTTGACCCCTCCAAGAAGCTCAGCGGAATCACATACCAGGTCAACGTGTTCTCCTTCAAGGACTCCGACGGCGACGGCTGGGGAGACCTTAACGGCATCACTGAAAGCCTGGACTACTTTGACAAACTTGGCGTCACGGGCCTCTGGCTGTCGCCCATCCATCCCGCCCAGAGCTATCACGGCTACGACGTGAAGGACTACGAGGCCATAAACACCAAATTCGGCACGGAAGCGGATTTCCAGAACCTAATTGACAAGGCCCACGAGCACAATATCCGCATCTACATGGACTACGTGATCAACCACGCCGGAGACCAGAGCGTATGGTTCTCGGATGTCCGTGACAACGGGACCAAGAGCGAATACTGGGATTATTTCTCCCTCTCCAAGAATCCTGAGGCCGATATAAAGGCCGGGAAGATTGCACAGGTGAACCCTTCCGACGGCTACGACAAGTACAAGTGGTATCCGGTCCTCATTGGAGGCACCGGCAAGAAGCGCTACAAGATAGACCTTGACTGGACCAATGCCGGCGCCCCTACCATCACGGTGGCCGAAACAACCGACGCCGTTACCACTACGGGCACATACAACAACCCCGCCCGCTATCTATACTGGGGCAGCGGCACTTACACCCAGTTTGTGGACAACGGCACCAACAAATACACCCTCACGCTGGACTACAACAGTGACTGGGGCTGCCTTGTGAGGACAACCAAGGAAGACAAGTGGGACGCCAACACCAAGTGGGGCTTCAACAAGACCGGAGACCAGCTGAAGGCCGGAGTACCCCATGTCCTTTACAGCGACAACAACCCGGACAACGTCCAGTCCATTGTGATGCCAGGCGGCGAGCTCTACTACTATTACACGGAGTTCGGCACAGGAATGTTTGTGGATTTCAACTATGGTCCCGCAAGTTCGTGCCAGAATTCCAAGGCCTTCAAGGCCATTGTAAAGACCGCCGAAAAATGGCTTGGCATGGGCGTTGACGGCTTCCGCCTTGATGCCGTGAAGCATATCTACCACAACGAGACCGGCCCCGAGAACAAGGCGTTCTGGAAGGCCTTCTACAATGCCTGCAACTCTATTTACAAGGCAAATGCGTCTAAGCGCGCAGGCCTTAAGGGCATAGTGGACGAGAATATATTCATGGTAGGTGAAGTCCTTTCCGGAGACGGAGACTGCACCCCGTTCTACGAGGGCCTGCCCGCCCTGTTCGAGTTCCAGTTCTTCTGGGATCTCCGCAACTGCCTCAACTCCGAGAACATATTCCAGGCCGGTTATAGCCAGAATTTCCCGGGCTCCCTGAGTTATCGCTGGAACAACCACAGGGGAGTGAGGGCCGATGCCATCTCAACTCCTAAGCTCGCAAACCACGACGAAGACCGTACCGCTTCCCAGCTTGGAAACTACAAGCCGAAGATAAGGCTTGCCGCCGCAGTGCTTCTCACCAGCGCCGGAAGGCCCTATATATATCAAGGTGAGGAACTGGGCTACTGGGGCACCAAGGCAGGCGGCGACGAATATGTGCGTACGCCTATCCTCTGGACCTCCAGCCAGGCCAGCGCTGCCACTAAGGGCATTTCCAACAAGGTGGACTGGAACATGCTGCAGCCTTCCATCAGCGTCGAGAGCCAGGCAAAGGACGAGGCTTCCCTCCTTTCTCTCTACCGCCGTTTCGCCTATGCCAGGAGCGTGAATCCCGCGCTTGCAAACGGATGGCCCGAGGCCGATGAACGCACCATGGGCAGCTACGACGGCCATGTTGCCGGCTGGTACCTCCACGAGGAAGGCGGAGATAAGGTTGCGCTGGTCATGCACAACTTCTCCGGCTACACCATAGATGTTTCCCGCTGGCCCGGTGAGAATGCAACCGGAGAGAGCATCCTCATCTCCAACGGCAACGTGACCGTTAGCGGTAATGTGGCCGATGGCACCACGGTGTCCCTGCCCGGCTACAGCTCCGTGGTATTTGCACTGAACTAGGCCGTGTGCCCCCGGCTTGACCGGGGGGCGCGCCCGCCCAGCCACGAAAATGGCCGAAAACGTGGCCGAGCCAGCCGAAACAGCGTCCCCGGCCACAAAAACGGCCCAAAACGTGGACGAACCGGCTGAAACAGCGGCCCCGGCCACAAAAACGGCCCAAAACGTGGCCGAACCGGCTGAAACAGCGTCCCCGGCCACAAAAACGGTCGAAAAGCACACTTGCACTTCTACTTGCTCTTATTTCTTCGGCCAAGGGACAGGAGTTCTCGAACTTTGTGGCGGTTTCGGACGTGAGATTCCAGCTTGAGGGAGAGAACCTCCTCATGGAGATGGACCTTGACTTCACGGGAATAAAGCCTGAGGCCGAAGAACGGCAGGACTACTATCTCACCGTCTATTCGGGGGAGAACTATGTCACCATGCCCGTCGCCAGCCTTCTTGGCCGAACGTGGTACTACCACTACGCCAGGGAGCGCAGGTCTTCCACCCCGTTTGAACCCGAAGAGCACACCTGGTACTGGAAAAAGGCACCTTCACCCTACCACTATTCGGCCGTAATCCCTTACCGCGAATGGATGGGGGAGGGCAAGATCCGTATAGACGCCTCCGTTGGCGGCTGCTGCGGAAAACCCGGCCGCGAAGTTCATGGCAATCCCGTCATGAGCGCCGTGCTTCCCGTAGTGGAGCCGGAGCCCGTGAAGCCTGTCTACAGGCCTGAGTTCATCTATGTGCTGCCTCCGGCCGAAACAACCGTGAAGCAGAGGGATATCTCCGGTGAGGCATATGTGGTGTTCGCTTCCGGAAAAACCGCCGTTGACCCCGCCTACAGGGACAATGCTGCGGAACTTGAGAAGATAAAGGCCACCATAGACTCCGAAGGGCCGACGCCGACGTCACCATCACCGAAGTCCTCCTGAAGGGCTACTCCTCTCCTGACGGGAAATACGTCACCAACGAGCGTCTCTCCCTTGCCCGCACAAAGGCCATCAAGGACTACGTAAGTTCCCTTGATTCCCTTTCAGAGAGCGTTTTCAAGGCCGAATCCGTCCCTGAAAACTGGGACGGGCTAAGGACTGCCGTTGAAAGGAGCGAACTTTCGGCAAAGGAGAAGATCCTGGATGTCATTGACTCCGACCTTGCCCCGGACCGCAAGGAAGCCCGCATAAAGGCTAATTTCCCCAAGCAGTGGGCCGCCATGGTAAAGGATGTGTTTCCGCTTCTCAGAAGGACCGACTACCGCGTGAGCTACACCGTGAGGAGCTACACCACCACGGAGGATGCCCGCCGCATTCTCCGGACTGCACCGGATAAACTGTCAATCACAGAATTCTTCCTTGCTGCAAAGGGCTACGAAATGGGCACCTACGAGTTTGACGAGGTATTCAAGATTGCAGCCAGGATTTACCCGGACAACGAGGTTGTGAACATCAACGCCGCCAATGCCGCAATGAGCCTTGGAAGCCTCCAAGCCGCTGAAGGCTACCTTCAGAGGGCGGGGGACAGCCCTGTTGCCCGCTACACCAAGGGCGTGCTTTGCGCCCTCCAGGAAGACTGGGAAGGTGCGGTAATGTTCTTCACTTCGGCAAAGGCTTCCGGCGTACCCGAGGCCGATGCTGCGCTGACTGTTGCGAAAGAGCTTCTGGAATTTGGTAAATAGCGCATTTTTGCGTAAATTTACACGTTATTTCAGAAGCTAACCACAACAGCAATGGATTCGGTAAAAATTATCGAAATAAAGAAAAGCGTCTTTGAGGACAACAACCTTGATGCAGATTCCCTGCGCAAGGAGTTGAGGCTCAAGGGCGTTTTTCTGTTAAACCTCATGTCGTCGCCCGGAAGCGGCAAAACCACCACCCTCATCCGCACCATCAACCTCCTGAAGGACAAACTCCGCATTGCCGTCATGGAGGCCGACATTGACTCCGATGTAGATGCCGTGAAAATCAAGGAAGCCACCGGCATTCCCTCCATTCAGCTTCACACCGGCGGCATGTGCCACCTGGACGCCGAAATGACCCGCCAGGGCCTTGACAACGTGGACCTTGAGGGCCTGGACCTTGTGATCCTGGAGAATGTGGGTAACCTTGTGTGCCCCGCGGAGTTCGATACCGGCAGTTCCTGCAACGCCATGATCCTCTCCGTCCCGGAAGGCCACGACAAACCCCTCAAGTACCCGCTCATGTTCTCCATCTGCGACGTAGTCGTAGTGAATAAGATGGACGTCCAGCCCTACTTCGATTTCGACCTTGAGAAGTGCACGGAGTACGTCCACATGAGAAACCCCAAAGCCCGCATCATTCCCATTTCGGCCAAAACCGGGGAAGGCGTGGATAAATTCGCCGCCTGGCTCCTTGATGCCGTAAAATCCTGGAAAAATCAATTATAAAACCTATACTTTCTATGCCTGAGA
>JAFVDC010000144.1 GCA_017478685.1 Bacteroidales bacterium
CCCGCACCTTTCACCGTCCCAGAAGACCGCGTAAAGCCTTGGGGCACAGCCCACGCCGTTCTTATGGCGAAGGACGTGATCAAGGAGCCCTTCGCCGTCATCAACGGAGACGACTTCTACGGAAAAGAGTCTTTCAAGGTACTTGGAGACTGGTGCCGCGCCCATGAAAACACCAAGGGACAGTACTGCATCATCGGCTTTGAACTTGAGAACACCCTCTCAGAGAACGGAAGCGTCTCCCGCGGTATTTGCTACTATGACTCCAAGAACATCCTCACCGGCATTGCAGAGCACCTTGACATAGCCAAGGAGGCCGACGGCAACGTATACGGCAACAACTCCGTAAACGGAGAACAGCACGTAAAGCTTGACGCAAAGGCTCTCTGCTCCATGAACATGTGGGGCTTCACTCCGGATTACTTCGAGAAGAGTGAAAAGAGTTTCGTCACCTTCCTTGAGGAGCACCGCACGGAGCCCAAGAAGGAATTCTACATCCCTTACGCCGTGGATGTCATTGTAAATGGCGGTGAAGGCTCCTGCGAGGTCCTTTCCACCCCTTCCCACTGGTTCGGCGTAACTTACAAGGAAGACCGCCCTGCAGTTGTTGAAAAGTTTGCCCAGCTGGTCAAGGACGGCGTTTATCCAAGCCCCCTCTACAAGTAGTCATATGGCTTTATTTGCAAGAAAAGTAAACAATTATGATCTCTATGCCGGTCACGCCTGGTATGTTCCGGGCGTGGGCGGCATGTTCGGCCTTCTTGGATGGTTCCTTATTGGCAACCTCCTTGGGAGCCTTGTGATACTGCTTCTCGGCGCCTTTTTACCGGCCGATATCGTTGCTACATACAGCTCCCTCATAGTGTATCCGCTGTCCTTTATCCCGGCCATGATCTATGCAGCCCACAAGAGCCGCATGAACAGCCTCTTCGACCCCGGCTACAAACTATCCAGCGCCAATTTCGGCCCGTACAAGTGGTGGAGCATCGGCCTCATCACAGTGGCTCTCACCTTTGCCACCATGTTCTCCACAGACCTTCTCAACTACTACAACATGAAGGTCACCAATTCTGTTTCTGCGCTTAAGTCCTTCTACGACATTGTGTCGGCGGCGCTTGAGCAGATGACGGGCGGGCCTTTCTGGAGTTCTTTCCTCCTCACGGCCATTTTCGCTCCCATCTTTGAGGAATGGCTGTGCCGCGGAATGGTCCTGAGGGGCCTTCTCACCAAGATGAAACCCGTTTGGGCCATAGTCATAAGCGCACTTTTCTTTGCCCTTATACACATGAACCCCTGGCAGGCTCTCAATGCTTTTATCATTGGGGTTATCATGGGTTATGTCTACTACAAGACCGGCTGCCTGTGGCTTACCATGCTCATGCATTTTGTAAACAACGGCTTTGCCGTTATCATGGCACAAATCCCCTCCACGCAGGAGTACGACTTCTTTGTGGAAATGATGGGAACGGCCACATATTCAGTTCTTTATGTGGTGGCGCTGGCTGTCCTTGCCGCCTGCATACTGGCCTTTAAGCGCATTCCGGTAAAGAACTCTTACGGCAACATTGACAGGGTATGAAACTGAAACTTCCGTCTTGGCTTACCCGCAGTGACCACAATTACTTCATTCCGTTTGTAGTAATTGTGACGACGGTTGTTGCCGTGATCCTCCTGTTTGTTTCGCACAACAGCGTTCTCAACTGGGTAAAGGCCACAATAGAAGTCAAGAATCAGGAGAAGGAGATGGCGCGTCTGAAGGCCGAAATAAAGGACATGGACGCCGAATTCAAAGCCCTCACTGAAAACAAGGATTCACTGGAGAGATTTGCCCGGGAAACCTATCATTTTGCCGCTCCCGGAGACGACGTCTACATAGTGGAATAATCCCTTACCATCTGCGCGGTTTCCTTCACGTCATGAACGCGTAGCCATGATGCCCCCTTTTCAAGGGCAACTCTTTCAAGAACCAAAGTCTGCGGCATCGCATCTTCCGGGGTGATGCCCAGTTTTTTGTATATCATGCTCTTACGGGAAATCCCCACCAGAATCTCCTTTCCCGCCGCCTTGAGCTCTTCCAGACGGTTCAGTATCTCATAGTTTTCGTCAATATCCTTGCCAAAACCAAAGCCAGGGTCCAGAATCCACTCCTTAATTCCGGCGTCTTCGGCCTTGATGGCAAAATCCCGGAAGAAGTCCAGGATATCTTTGGTGACGTCCCCTTTTGGTTTACGCCCATGCATGGCAATGTACGGAAGGCCCAGACGCCCAACTGTTTCCAGCATTTCCGGGCTTCCGCCCCCCACGTCGTTCACAATGAACGGGCCGATAATATCGTATGCCATCCGGACTATTTCCGGCCGATATGTGTCTATGGACACCCTTACCTCCCCCGCAAGCTGCTTGATGGCAGGCTCAAGGCGGGCCCACTCCTCTTCAAGGGAAGGCTGCGGGGCGCCGGGGCGGGTGCTGCAGGCGCCTATGTCAACAACATCGGCGCCATCGGCAAACATCCCCTGCACCTTGGGCAAAAAGTTAGCCAAGGCCGTCCGGCTCCCGCTATAGAACGAGTCCGGCGTCAGGTTCACTATGCCCATGATGTGGATCATGCTCCGCAAAGATACTAAACTTTACCGATAAAGTATTTTTTGTTACCTTTGCATTATTATGTGGCAAAGAATACAAACACTTTATTTGGCAATATCACTGGGCCTTGTGCTGGCCCTGTGTTTCGGGACTGCCTACAAGGTGGCAGACCCTGACGGAATGGTAACGGTATCCTACTGGCAGCTCCAGAAGCCGTACTTTGGGATACTTCTTGGCATTCTCACCGGCCTTGTGACCCTTGCCCTATTCAGTTTCAAGTCCCTTATCCTTGAGATGAGGCTTGCAACCCTTGGCGCCATTGTGGCACTGGGAATGCAGCTGTGGCTGGCCTGGATGTACTTCA
This sequence comes from Bacteroidales bacterium, assembly GCA_017478685.1. The sequence continues at coordinate 2,945 of JAFVDC010000144.1, forward strand.
CTTGGGAAGGCCCGGTGTTCAGCTGGACCGTGATTTTCCCCCTGGCCATCACCGTTTTCAACTTCCTGGGCGCAAGGAGCTGCTTCCAGGACCAGCTTATGGTGGAGAGCGCCATGCGCGTTAGGGAAAGGCGCCGCCATTCCAAGAAAAAGTAGTATATTTGCAGGATGTTAAAATCCGTCATCTGCAACATATTAGGCATCCGTTATCCCGTCTTTCAGGGCGGGATGGCCTGGATTGCGGACGGAACCCTGGCAGCGGCCGTATCAGAAGCCGGCGGCCTGGGGCTCATTTCGTCCGTCAATTATGGTCCTGAGGCAGTGCGCGAGGAAATCCGGAAGGCCAGGAGCCTTACCGACAAACCCTTTGGCGTGAACATTATGCTTGCGGCGCCTGATGCACAGGCCATAGCATCCCTTGTTGTGGAAGAAGGCGTAAAGATAGTCACCACCGGAGCAGGCTCCCCGGCCCAGTACATGGACATGTGGAAGGAAGCCGGCATCAAAGTGATTCCCGTGGTGGCATCTGTGGCTTATGCCCTTAAAATGCAGGAGCTTGGTGCAACGGCAGTAGTGGCTGAGGGTGCAGAGTCCGGCGGTCACATAGGAGAAACCCACACAATGGCCCTGGTGCCCCAGATTGTGGACGCTGTGGACATACCCGTCATTGCTGCAGGAGGCATCTTTGACGGCCGCGGCGCAGCGGCAGCCTTTATGCTTGGCGCATGCGGCGTACAGGTTGGAACCCGCTTCCTCATGGCAAAGGAGTGCCGCGTGCATCCCGTGTACAAGGAAAGGCTCATAAAGGCCTCAGACATAGGCACAATGGTAACCGGGCGCAGCCTCCAGGACTCCGTCCGCGGGCTCAAGACGCCCTTCGCCAAGCAATTCGCCAAGATGGAGGCAGACCCTTCCGTTACGGCCGATGAAATCCGCGCATTCGGAACCGGATCCCTCCGCAAGGCGGTCTTTGACGGAGACCTCGCCGGAGGCAGTTTCCTTGCAGGGGAAGTTGCCGGGATGTGCCGGAAGGAAGAATCGGCCCGGGAAATAGTGGAAGACATTGTGACCGGCGCAGAGAGAGTAATGAAAGAAAAGAGTACAATATATGGATAGAAGAGTAGTAGTAACCGGTATGGGCGTTATCTCGTCCGTCGGCCAGGATGTAGATACATTCTGGAAAAACCTAATTTCCGGCTACTGTGGCATTGATTACGTGGAAGAATTCAAGGATATGCCCGTAACCTTTGCCGGAAAAGTGAAGAATTTTGACGCGGAAAAATATGAGATGGAGAAGCCCTTCATCCGCAAGCAGGACAACTTCACCCTTTATGCAATGGCGGCCGCCTGGCAGGCCATGAAGCAGTCCGGGCTTGAGGCCGATGTCAACATAGATCCCTACAAGCTGGGCGTCTACGTAGGCTCCGGAATAGGCGGCTTCGATGTCCAGTACCGTGAAACCCTGAAAATGGTGGAAGACCCTACCGGAAAGTGGATTTCCCCGCTTTTCATAGCCACCATGATATCCAATATTGCGGCAGGCCACATTGCCATAAAGCACCAGGCAAAGGGCCCGTGCCTTGACATTGTAACCGCCTGTGCCACAGCTTCCCACTGCATCGGGGAGGCCTTTAGGGCTGTTCGGCACGGATATGCCGATGCCATCATTGCAGGGGGCTCCGAGCACGCTTCCATTCCTCTTGGCGTGGCCGGTTTCTACAACGCAAAGGCCCTCACGCGTGCAACGGATCCCAAGTATTCATCTCTGCCCTTCAACGCCAACAGGCAGGGCTTCGTGATGGGAGACGGCGCCGCCGTGCTTATCCTTGAGTCCCTGGACCACGCCCTTGAGCGCGGTGCCACCATATACGGAGAGATTGTAGGTTACGGCAACACCTGCGACGCCTACCACGCCACGGCACCCCGCCCGGATGCCAGCACCCAGGCCCGCTCCATCTGTGACGCCCTCTCCGAGGCCGGCTTCGACCCTTCCAAGGACAACCTCTACATCAACGCCCACGGCACCGGCACCCACCTCAACGACATTGCCGAAACCCTCGCCTGCAAGGTAGCCCTTGGGGATTTCGCCTACAAGGCCCACATCTCCTCCACCAAGTCAATGACCGGCCACATGTTCGGCGCGGCAGGCGGCGCAGAGGCCATTGCAACCATCCTCGCACTCCGTGACGGCGTGTGCCCTCCCACCATCAACCTTGACACCCCGGACCCCGAATGCGACCTTGACTACACTCCCAACGTGGCGGTTCACACTCCCCTCACCCTGGGACTTTCCAACTCCTTCGGCTTTGGCGGACACAACGCCTGCGTAGCTTTCAGGCCTTACAATGGATAGGAACGGCATAATGGAGGTGCTGCCCCACAGGGGGCCGATGCTTCTTCTTGACACCATGGAACTTGATGCCGAAGGAGTATGCCACGCAACCTACACCATTCCGGAAAATCCTTTCTTCTGCGACGGCCATTTCCCCGGCAACCCCATTGTCCCGGGCGTAATCCTTTGTGAGATAATGGCCCAGGCCTGCTCACAGCTGTTTGTGGAGGTATTTGCCGAAAATCTTGTGATGTACCGTGGCCTTGATGCAGTGAAGTTCCGCGGCACGGTGAGGCCCGGAGACCTCTGCGAGGTATCGGCCCGCCTAATTGAAACCAAAGGCACGCTCTACGTCTGCGACGCCACCCTTTCCGTTTCCGGCCGCCGCTGCGCCCAGGCACGGATCACCCTTGCCGCCGTTCCAAAAGACTGATTACCTCTTGCCTGGTCCCCCCCCCTATATTTCTCCCCTTCTGGTGGAGGCCAAGTATATGACTAACAGCTTATTACAAGAAAGTCTACCAGAATATTTTCTGGTAGACTTTCTTATAAACGATTATGTTCCAAACAGTTAGCCCCCACCACAAGGGGAGAAAAAGGAAGTGCCACACCCGGGTTATGCCATGTCGCACATTTTTATTATCTTTGCAAACTTAAACACCATTGCACTATGGCAGAGAACACGCTGCTCCAAAAGGTCCTGAGCCTTCAGGACAAATACAAGAAGCTGGAAGAGCAGTTGGCAAGCCCTGAGGTTATTGCCGACATGAAGAAATTTGTCCAGCTCAACAAGGACTACAAGGAGCTTCAGCCCATCATTGCCGCCGGCCTTGAATACAAGAGGCTGGTGGACGAACTTGCGCAGGCCAAGGATATCCTCATGAACGAAAAGGACGACGACCTCAAGGAGATGGCCAAGGACGAGATTGCCGAAATCGAGCCCAAACTCCCGGAGATGGAGCAGCAGATAAAACTCCTCCTTATTCCAGCCGATCCCGACGACAGCAAGAACGCCATGGTGGAAATCCGCGGCGGCACCGGCGGCGACGAAGCCGCAATCTTTGCCGGAGACCTCTTCCGCATGTATCAGCATTACGCCGAGCGCCGCGGCTGGAAACTGGAAGTCACGGACCAGGCTCCCGGCACTTCCGGCGGCTACAAGCAAATTGTGTTCAAGCTTTCCAGCAGCCAGGACGGCGTTTACGGCATCATGAAATATGAGTCCGGCGTGCACCGCG
>JAFVDC010000145.1 GCA_017478685.1 Bacteroidales bacterium
GCATGGTGGCGTTTTCGGAGCCGATTTCGGCCGCGCTGGGGTATGAAGGATACAGGACTCTCATCATTTACGTTGCCGCCATCCTTTTCTGCGACAATATAACCGCCATCCTTTTCGCCAAGCTTCGGCAGGAGCACAAGGCCGTGAAGTTTGCGGTGCTGAAAACCGTCAAAATCCTTACGGAAACGGCTTCTAACCTGGTTCTGTTCTTCTGGTACCCGGCCCACGCCTTCCTTGGAGGGCTCTTAAGTCCCGCCCCGGATTTCACCTACCCCATTTTTGCCATCCTGGTCAGCTGCGTGCTGTGCCTTGTGCTGTTTATCCCGGACATCCTTCGGCTCAAACTGGTATGGGACGGCGCGGTTGTGAGGCGCATGCTCCTGTATTCGCTGCCCCTTATGATTGCGGCGCTTCCCGGAGTTGCCAACGACCTTGTGGACAGGGTGCTGTTCCGCTACTTCGACACCTCCTCCGAGGCCTGGCGCGCCTCCCTTGGCGTTTACCAGGCTGCCGTGAAGCTGGCCGTCATCATGAACCTCTTCATCCAGATGTTCCGTTATGCGGCCGAACCTTTCTTCTTCCAGAGGGCCCGCGACAAAGGCTCAAAGGAGCTCTATGCCGTTGTGATGGAGTACTTTACGGCATTCTGCGGGCTGGTTTTTGTGGGCGTCATAGCCTACATAGATGTCATCTCGCTGTTCCTTGGCCGTGATTTCCGCGTGGGCATAGGCATTGTGCCCGTGATGCTTCTGAGCTACATGCTCCTTGGCATGCTCTTCAACGTTTCCATGTGGTACAAGCTTTCCGGCCGAACCAACATGGCGGTATGGATCACCCTCACCGGCCTCATAGTCACTACCGTGGTGAACATAGTGTTCATGCCGCGGTTCTCCTACTGGGCATCGGCCTTTGCGCACCTGTCAAGTTATCTTGTAATGTTCATCCTCAGCGCCGCCCTGGGCCAGAAATACTATCCCATTCCATATAAGTGGGGCCGATTGCTGGCTTTCTTCGTCCTCATGGGCGTGTCCTATGCCGGAATGCTGGGCATTTCAGAGCTTTCGGCCACAGTGGAAGGTTCCGGAATGTCCCCCATGGTGTTCCGCCTTCTCTTCAACACCGTCATAACGGCCACTTATGCCGGTGCGGCATGGCTGCTGCTCCGCCACAGGAAAACCGCAGTGCAGGTTTAGGCCTGGCCGCGTTTACAGTTAAAACACGTATAAGGCCGATTTCTATGCACACACGGCAAGGAAATCGGCCTTTTTCGTTTAAAACGTTGCCGTGTTTACACCAAAAACGCCAACAGGGGCAATCTGAATGTAAACACGGCGAATAATTTTACCAGTCAAACTTGTTGCTTTCCTTGTACTCGGCAAGTTCGGCCTCGTTGCGGGCGGGCTTGCGGTCAAGGCCCACAAGGCCGCGGCAGTCAAGGCTGTATTTCACGCCCATTGCGTCAAGGATCTCAAAGGTGTGGTCCAGGGAGGCATTGAAGCGGGTGTAGTCCTTTTTGTCGCGGTCGCACCACTGTATTTCTGAGAGGGCGCACATGCGGGGAAGGAGCATGTACTCAAGGTGGTCCATGGTGGAGATGTACTCTGTCCAGAGGTTGGCCTGCACGCCAAGGATGTGGTCTTCGGCACCGGGAGCAATGCCGTTGAAGGGCTCGTAGGAATACACATTCTCCAAAGGAAGATATCCGCCAATGCCGAAGGGCTCCTTGTCGCGTTCAATGCCCTGGTAGTAGTCGAAGTAGCAGTAAGTGTAGGGAGTCATGATGGCGTCAAAGCCCATAGATGCGGCCTTGATTCCGCCCTCTACACCGCGCCAGGACATGATGGTGGCGCCTTTTTCAAGTTCTCCTTCAAGGATTTCGTCCCAGCCGATTATGTTTCGGCCCTTGCTGGTGACAAACTTCTGTACGCGTGCGGTAACATAGTTCTGCAGGCGGTGTTTGGCCTCGGGACCCTTCTTGATGCCAAGCTCCCTCATACGGGCGCCGCACTTAGGGCAGGTGTCCCAAGGGAAGATAGCCTCTTTGTCCCAAGGGTCGAAGCACTCGTCTCCGCCAATGTGGATGTACTTGGAGGGGAAGATGTCCATGAGCTCGGAGAGCACGTTCTCAATGAAGGTGAAGGTCTCTTCCTTGCCTGCGCAGAGGATGTCCTTAGCGATTCCCCAGCGCTGCCATACCTTGTAGGGGCCGCCGGTGCAACCAAGCTCAGGATATGCTGCCAGGGCTGCGATCATATGGCCGGGAAGGTCTATTTCCGGGATGATGGTGACGCCGCGTTCGGCAGCGTACTCAACCACGTCGCGGAGCTGCTCCTGGGTGTAGAAGCCGCCGTAGCGGATGCCGTCGTTGGAATCCCAGTCTTTCTCGATGACGGTGCCATCCCTCCAAGCGCCAATCTCCGTGAGGCGGGGGTAGGCCTTGATCTCTACCCTCCAGCCCTGGTCGTCGGTGAGGTGCCAGTGGAGAGTGTTGAGCTTGTAGGCCACCATGATGTCAATGTACTTCTTGGTCTCCTCCACTGTCCAGAAGTGGCGGGAGCAGTCAAGGTGCATTCCGCGGTAGCCGAAGCGGGGCTCGTCAAGGATCCTGACGCAGGGGAGTACCCAGTTGCCCTTGGCCTTCTTGTTCCCGTAAATTGCCGCAGGAAGCATCTGCTTCAGGGTTTCGCAGGCATAGATAAAGCCATTAAGGGCCGAAGCCTCCACCTTTACTTCGTCGTCGTCGATATCGATGAAATACTGTTCGGCGGCAAGGTTGGGGTTGAATTTGAACTCGAAGCCGTCGTCGCCGGCCTTCGTCTTTTTGCCCGTGGCGGTTTCAAGGGCCTCGATGAACCGGCCGATGGCCTTGCGGGATTCTTTGTCAATGGAAGGGTCAATCTCCACCTCCGCGCCTTTGACGCAGAAGCTGCCCTTGCCGAATGTGACGTCGTTGGGCTGCGGAATAACCGAGAATTTTTCCGGTTTGCTGCAGCAGGCGGCGGCGAGCGCCATGCAGGAAAGGATTAGTACTAAGCGTTTCATATAAAATGGGTTAATAAAGGATTATTCCAAGTATGGCTCCAGCTATTATAAGGTATATTGGATTCACTTTTCCCCAGTATCCTGCGGCAAGGGCGCCTCCAAGCAGCACCCAGCTCTTCCAGTCCGGGAAGTTTTCGGCCACAATGCTTACGCTGGGCGTGAAACCCGTCCAGGAGGTCTTGAGGATGAGGATTATTGCCGCGGCCCCTATGAGGCCCACCACCGCGGGCTTCACAAAAGCCATTGTACCGGCGTATAGCGTGCTTGTCTTGAACTTCTCATAGAAGCGCACTATGAGGAGCATTATTATGAAAGACGGCAGCATTATGGAAAGCGTTGCGGTAAGGGACCCGCAAATGCCCAGCAGATGGCTTCCGGTGGCGTTTTGGAGAACCTCATACCCTACATAAGTGGCGCTGTTTATGCCGATTGGCCCCGGCGTCATCTGGCTCACCGCCACAATGTCCGTGAACGCGCTCTCTGTAATCCAGGCATGCTCCACCACCACCTGGTTCTGGATAAGGGACAGCATGGCATAACCTCCGCCGAAGGTGAAGGCCCCTATCACAAAGAATGTCCAGGCCAGCTGGCCGAATAGTACCAGAACGTCCATACGTCATTCCCGGCTTGACCGGGAATCTTTATAATAAGTTAAAACAAACCCCACCACCATCACGCATATAATAATGTATATAGGCGACACATTAAGGAAGGCCACAAGTATGAGCGCTCCTATGGCCAGAAGCCACGCCCACCATGTTTTGCAGGATTTCCGGGCCATGTTTATCATGGGCACCGCAATGAGTGAAATAACTACGGGCCGAATTCCCTTGAAAGCCCTCTCCACCCAGGGGTTGTCCTTGAAGGCGGTGAAGAACATGGCTATAGCAAGGATGATGAGGAAAGAGGGGAGTATGCTGCCAAGGGTGGCGGCAAGGCTTCCCTTGAAGCCCCTTAGCTTATTCCCGGCAAAGATGGAGATATTCACCGCCATTACGCCCGGTGCGCTTTGGGAAAGGGCCACGATGTCCGGGAGTTCGTCGTCCGATATCCATCCGCGCTTGGAAAGTTCGGCCTGGATGAGTGGAATCATGGCATAACCGCCGCCGATTGTGAAGGCGCCGATTTTTGCGAACACCGCAAATATTTGCCAGAGTGGAACTTTCTTTTCCATATTCATACAAAGATACAAATTTTCCATATCATTTCATTCTGCGTAAAGCGAAGAATCTCAAAAAAAACTGAAAATTTTCTTCAAAAAAATTTGTCAGTTCAGAAAAAGTTACTACCTTTGCAGTCCCGTTTGAAACGGGGAAGATCATTGACAATACTGAAAGACTAAAAGTACAAGCAAGCAACTTTTTAACGAGCGTCAGTTTCTTA
>JAFVDC010000146.1 GCA_017478685.1 Bacteroidales bacterium
AGCCCCGGTGCTCATAACCCAGAACGAATTCATGCGCCGTTACCGTGAGATGAGCGCCCTTGGCGGCGGAATGAACTTCTACGGCTCCATGCCGGAGAGTTACAACATTACCGTGAACATGGAAAATCCCCTTGTCGCCAAAATCTGGGCCTCCAAGCTTTCGGATGTGAAGCCCCAGGCCGAACTTCCCGCCGAAGCACCCTCAGATGCATCGGAAGAAGAGAAGACCAAGGCACGCGAAGCCCGCGAGGCTGTCAGAAGGGCTCACAGGGCAGACGTTGAGGCCTTCGCATCCGACAACCAGCTACTTCACCAGATAGTGGACCTGGCTCTTCTTGGAAACGGCATGCTCAAGGGCAAGTCTCTCAGCGACTTCATTGCCCGCAGTTACTCACTCATCAAGTAGCCGTGGAGGTAACTTATTGACCTGAGAGCATTTAACTAAAAGCGTCTACCCGAAATCGGGTAGACGTTTTTGCGTAATATTATGACTGTCAGTCAATTAATCCCACGGCCTATTTGTACAGGAACCTGCGGATGCTCATCTTTGGAGTTTTCTCAAACGGCTTGTCCATGAGTTCAACCTTGGCAATCTGGCTGTAGCCGGGAAGCTGGCGGTTGGCGCCAAGACGGATGTTCTCGGGGATTTCGGCCTTGGCTTCACTGTCAAGAAGGGACTTTGCGATAGCCTGTTCGTCAAGGAAGACAAGGGCTACCAGTTTGCCGCCGCGGTCTACCACCACGGACTCCATTACGTAAGGCTGGTTGTTCACCACTGCCTCCAGTTCTTCGGGGTAGATGTTCTGGCCGGAAGGGCCAAGGATCATGTTCTTGGAGCGGCCGCGGATGAAGATGTTGCCATCGGCATCGATGATACCGAGGTCTCCGGTGCGCAGCCAGCCGTCTTCCGTGAATGCGTTTGCAGTGGCTTCTTCGTTCTTGTAATAGCCGATTGTGATGTTTTCTCCGCGGGCCTGGATTTCACCGACAACGTGCTGGGGGTCGTCGGAATCTATGCGGACTTCGGCAACATCCACGGCCTTGCCGCAGGAACCGGCCACATACTTGGTCCAGTGCTCGTAGGCAAGAAGAGGGCAGGCCTCGGTCATGCCGTAACCAACCAGGTAGGGGAACTTAATCTTCTTGAAGAGGCGCTCCACCTCAGGATTGAGGGCGGCGCCGCCCATGATGAACTCCTGCACATTGCCGCCGAAGGCCTGTACAAGACCGTCCTTCACCTTCTTGTAAATGACGTTGTTAAGCACAGGGACCTTGGTGAGGAACTTGATGAGGGGTTTATCCAGGGTGGGTTTCACCTTGCTCTTGTAGATCTTCTCCATGACAAGCGGAACGGTGATGAGAAGGTAAGGCTTGACCTCGGCGAAAGCCTTGAGGAGGGACGCCGGAGTGGGGGCCTTGGCCATCCAGTAAATGGAGGTGCCGTTGCAGAGAGGATACAGGAACTCGATCACAAGGCCGTACATGTGTGCCATGGGAAGCATGGAAACCATCTTGTCACCGGCGGGGACATGGCGCTGGGAGTAGTCTACGTTGGCGCTGAAGTTGCGGTATGTGAGCATTACGCCCTTAGGGTCTCCGGTGCTGCCGGAAGTGTAGTTGATGGTGGAAAGGTCGTCCCAGTTGTCTGTGGGGAACAGTACGTCCTGAGGGCCGAAGCCGGCAGGATATTTCTCCTTGAAGAGGGTATCAAGGTTGTCTACGGCTTCCTGGATTTTGGGGTCACGGCAGAAAAGCACTTTCCAGTTGTCAACGTCGAATACCACCTTGAGGGCGGGCATCTTCTGAGGGTCCATCTTGGCCCAGCGGGCGGCGTTGGTGAAAAGGGCTATGCTGTCACTGTGATTGACAAGACCCATCACGCTTTCCGGGGTGAAATCGGCAAGAATGGGGACAATGACGGTCTCGTAAGTATTTACGGCGAGGTATGCGAAGCCCCACTTGGCACCGTTGTTGGCGCAGAGGGCAATTTTGTCGCCTTTCTTGAAGCCGGCTTTTTCAAAGACAATGTGGAAACGGGCAATATCTGTTGCCATCTGGGCATAGGTGAAAGAGTCTCCGCCGATGGTGTTGAGGGCGGGTTTGTCCCAGTATTTGCGCGTTGCATCCTGCAGGCGCTGAAGATAATGCGGGTAGGTTTTATTCTCCATAATTAGGCTATAAGGTTATGGTACATCTTTACAAAGATAGTGAATTTTTGCTATATTTGCACCCGATATGAGAAGAAAACCCATCATAGCCCTTATCTACGACTTCGACGGCACTCTGTCTCCCGGCAACATGCAGGAGTTCGGGTTCATCCAGGCCATCGGCCAAACTCCCGCGGAATTCTGGGCCAAAAGCGACGGTATCGCAAAGGGCCAGGACGCCTCCAACATCCTCGCCTACATGAAACTGATGCACGACGAAGCCAAAAGAAACGGCATCAAACTCACCCACGAAGGCTTCAAGAAATACGGCACGGACATCAAACTCTATGAGGGCGTCCGTGACTGGTTCCAGAACGTAAACGCCTACGGAAAGGCCCACGGCGTCATAATCGAGCACTACATCAACTCTTCCGGCCTTACGGAAATCATAGAGGGCTCCCCCATTGCCAAGGAATTCAAGCACATCTTTGCCGGCAGTTTCATCTACGACGACAAAGGTGAGGCCGAATGGCCCGGAATCGCGGTAGACTACACCGGCAAAACCCAGTACCTCTACAAAATTCAGAAGGGCATCTTTTCGGCCAGGGACTCCAAGCTTGTCAATGAAAGCTGGGCCGACGCCGACAAACGCGTCTCCATGGACCACATGATTTACTTCGGAGACGGAGAAACGGATATCCCTTCCATGAAACTCGTAAAGTCCTCCGGAGGCAATGCAATCGCGGTTTTCGACCCTTCCCGCCCCGGCAAGAAGGATGCCGCCCGCAAACTCCTTCGGCAGGGACGCGTGAATTTCATCACCCCCGCCAGTTACACCAAGGACAGCCGCACCTTCCGCCTTGTGTGCGCCATCATAGACAAGATCAAGGCCGAAACCGAACTCAGTCAATTTTCCAGATACAAATAGTTTTATTGTCATTCTGAGCGTAGTCGAAGAATCTGAATATGAGAAAGCTAAAAGTTGGAATGGTGCAGCAGCACTGCACCCAGGACATCCCCGGGAATATCTCCCGACTCCAGGAAGGCATCCGCGCCTGCGCTGCAAAGGGCGCTGAACTTGTAGTGCTTCAGGAACTTCACAACAGCGTTTACTTCTGCCAGGAGGAAAACGCAAAGCTCTGCGACCTCGCAGAGCCCATTCCCGGCCCTTCAACGGAGATTTTCGGCAATCTTGCCCGTGAACTTGGAATAGTGCTGGTGCTGTCCCTCTTCGAGCGCCGCACCCCGGGCATTTACCACAATACCGCCGTGGTCCTGGAAAAAGACGGAAGCATAGCCGGCACATACCGCAAAATGCACATTCCGGACGATCCCCTATTCTACGAGAAATTCTATTTCACCCCCGGAGACCTTGGCTTCCAGCCCATCAAAACCTCCGTGGGCGTTCTTGGCGTCCTTGTATGCTGGGACCAGTGGTACCCGGAGGCTGCCAGGGCAATGGCCCTTAACGGTGCCGAAATCCTCATTTACCCTACAGCCATTGGCGGCGTGCCCACAGACCCGGACTGGGAGCAGGCTCAGCAGCGCCAGGCATGGCAGCTGGTCCAGAGGGGCCATTCCGTAGCCAATGGTCTTCCGGTAATCACCGTAAACCGCACAGGCGTGGAACCCGATCCCACAGGCCACAGCACCGGAATAGACTTCTGGGGCCACTCATTCGCAACCGGTGCCCAGGGAGAACTCCTCACGGAGTTTGAGAAGGCCGAAGAGGGCGTGCGCGTAGTGGAACTTGACATGGAGCA
>JAFVDC010000147.1 GCA_017478685.1 Bacteroidales bacterium
AGTTACAAAAAAATTCGGATAATACCATAGGTATTAACGAATAATGACTTAAAGAAAACTTTTATCTCCCAATACACAATTTTTTTATTAAATTTGCATAATATGGACAAAAAGGCACCTATATACCTCTTTACGGACGGAGCCGCCAGCGGGAACCCCGGCCCCGGCGGCTACGGGCTTGTCCTCCGCTGCGGAGAATACGAGAAGGAACTCTCCGGCGGCTTCGCCCTCACCACCCACAACCGCATGGAACTCCTGGCCGTAATAATCGGCCTGGAGCAGATAAAGTGGGAAAACGCCGAAGTCCACGTGGTCTCGGACTCCTCCTATGTGGTAAAGGCCCTCAACGAGGGCTGGCTGGACAAGTGGAAGCGTACCGGGTTCAAGGGCAAGAAAAACGTGGACCTCTGGCTCCGCTTCGACGCCGTCTGCCAAAGGCACCGCGTGGCCTTCCACTGGATAAAGGGCCACGCCGGCCACCCTGAAAACGAGCGCTGCGACGCCCTTGCCGTGGCCGCCTACCACGGCGCCAACCTCCCGGAGGATTCCGGTTACATACAGGAACAATCACAACTAATCTAAATATGGCATTACCAAAACTAGTCGTCGGCATAACCCAAGGCGACAGCAACGGAATAGGATACGAAGTTATCATAAAATCCCTGGCCGATGAAAGGAGCCTGGACTCCTTCACTCCGGTTGTATACGGCTCCTCTAAGCTCATGGGATTCTACCGCAAGACTCTCCACAACATAGAGTCCATGGACATCAACGTGATCCAGAGCGCAAAGGACGCAAAGCAGCGCAAGGTGAACCTTGTGAACTGCCTCCCGGACAGCATTTACGCAGAGCCCGGCCAAAGCACCCCTGAAAGCGCCAAAAACGCCATCACGGCCCTGAAAACCGCCGTCCAGGACCTCAAGGACGGCCTCATTGACGTCCTTGTCACCGCCCCCATCAACAAAAGGGCTATGAATGCCGAAGGCTTTGCAAACACCGGCCACACGGAGTATCTCCAGAAGGAATTCGGTGCCGACGATGTTACCATGATAATGGTAAGCGACCAGCTTAAGGTTGGAGTTGTCACGGGCCATATCCCCCTGAGGGACGTTCCCAAGTCCATAAGCAAGGACGCAATCGTGAGGAAACTCAGGATAATGAAGGCCTCCCTGGAAAGGGACTTCGGCATACAGGACCCCAAGATTGCGGTCCTTGGGCTCAACCCCCACTGCGGAGACGGCGGCCTTCTTGGAGACGAAGAGCAGAACATCATCCTTCCCGCCGTGAAAGAGGCTCAGGCTCAGGGCATCCAGGCGTTCGGCCCGTACTCCCCTGACGGCTTTTTCGGCCTTGGAAACTATTCACGCTTCGATGCCACCCTTGCCATGTACCACGACCAAGGACTGGCCCCGTTCAAGGCCATTGCCTTTGCCGAAGGCGTGAATTACACAGCCGGGCTCCCCATCGTGCGCACTTCCCCGGACCACGGCACCGCGTATGAAATGGCCGGCCGCGACGAAGCCGACCCCCGCTCCATGATGAGCGCCATCTACACGGCCATAGACATTTTCCGCAGCCGTCTCCGCTACGACACCCTCATGGAGGGCCGGATGAAAGACGAGAAGTAGCCGAAAATGGTTCCGGAACTCATAGACAAGTACGTTTTCCTGGTCCAGACATTCATAGATGCCGGGGAGGCGGGGTTGTCGCTTGGAGAGTTCCAGGACAGGTGGCAGGCCAGATACGGAGAGCCCTGCCCCAGGCGCACCTTCCTCAACCACAGGGCGGCGGTGGCCGATATTTTCGGCATAGAGATAAGTTGCAACCGCAGCACCAACCGCTACCTGATAGATGCCGGGGAAAGCGCCGTGGACAAAAGGGCCGCCACGGACTACCTTATTAATACTTTTACGGTAAAAAGCCTCCTCACACTTGGGGAGGAACGCCTGAGCGGGCGCGTGAGCGTGGAGGACATCCCTTCCGGCCAAAGGTACCTTACCGCCATAATGGAAGCCATGCTCTCGGGCGAGGTCATTACAATAGAGTACAAGAAGTACCTTAGTCCGGAGAGGGACGTCAGGACCATTCGGCCCTATGCCCTAAAGGAGTTTGCAAAGCGCTGGTACACGGTTGCTTACAGCGAAACCGCCGGAGACCTCAGGACCTTTGCCCTGGACCGCATAGAGAAGATTTCCCGCACCGGGGAGCACTTCCGCATGCCCAAAGGGTTCAATGTAGACAAGCTCTTTGAGCCAAGTTACGGCATCTATCTCCCGGAAGGCGAAAAACCGGTGCTGGTGAAAATCCGCACCACCTTACGGGAAGCCGCCTACCTTGAAGACCTTCCCCTTCACCGGAGCCAGGTGCTGGTTTCCCGTGATTCGGCCCACTGCGTCTATGCCATGACTCTCATCCCCAACCCGGGCTTCGTGAT
>JAFVDC010000148.1 GCA_017478685.1 Bacteroidales bacterium
CTGGCGGGTACTAGCCGGTTTTTCCATTATTTTACGTTGATAATGAAATAGTTCTTCTTTCCTTTCTGGGCCAGGATATAGTGACCGTTCACAATGTCCTGCTCGGTTACCTCTGCGGCGATATCCGTGACTTTGTCCTTGTTGATGGCAATTCCGCCGCCCTGGATCATCTTGCGGGCCTCTCCCTTGGAGGGGAGGATGGATGTCTTGACAGCCAGAAGGTCCATGATGTTCACGGGAAGTTCGGCCTTTTGGAGGTCAAACGAAGGGACGTCTCCGAAGACGGAGAGGAAGGTGCGCTCGTCAAGTTTACGGAGGGCCTCAGAGTTGCCGCTGAAGAGCATGCGGGAAGCCTCTATGGCATTGTCAAGGGCTTCCTGACCGTGGCACATGCGGGTGACTTCTTCGGCCAGGACCTTCTGGAGTTCACGGGCGCCGGGATTCTCCCTGTGGCGGGCGATGAGGGTCTCTATGGTCTCACGGTCCAGCATGGTGAAAATCTTGATGTACGCTTCCGCGTCGTCGTCGGCCACATTGAGCCAGAACTGGTAGAACTCATAAGGCGAAGTGCGTTCAGGGTCCAGCCAGATGTTGCCTTTCTCAGTTTTGCCGAATTTGGTGCCGTCGGCTTTGCGGATAAGGGGGCAGGTGAGGGCGAAGGCCTGGCCGCCGTCCATGCGGCGGATAAGCTCCGTGCCGGTGGTGATGTTGCCCCACTGGTCACTTCCGCCAAGCTGGAGGATGCAGCCCTTGTTCTTCCACAGCCAGTAGAAGTCGTAGCCCTGCATGAGCTGGTAGCTGAATTCCGTGAAGGACATGCCCTCCGAGGAATCCCTCTGGAGGCGTTTTTTCACGGAGTCCTTGGCCATCATGTAGTTGACGGTGATGTGCTTGCCGATATCGCGGATGAAGTTAATGAAAGAGTAGTCCTTCATCCATTCATAGTTGTTCACCAGTTCGGCCTTGTTGGGAGCGTCCGAGTCAAAATCCAGGAAGCGGGAAAGCTGGGCCTTGATGCCTTCCACGTTGTGACGGAGGGTTTCCTCGTCAAGAAGGTTGCGCTCTGCGCTTTTCATGGAGGGGTCACCGATCATGCCGGTGGCGCCGCCGACAAGTGCATAGGGCTTGTGGCCGCAGTTCTGGAAATGCTTCAGTATCATTACGCTCACAAGGTGGCCGATATGAAGGGAATCGGCCGTGGGGTCAATTCCTACATAAGCCGCCTGCGGGCCTTCCATAAGTTTTTCTTCTGTTCCGGGCATGATATCCTGGATCATGCCTCTCCATTTTAGCTCCTCTACAAAATTTTTCATTATGATAACGTTATATAACCTGCAAAGATACAGTTTTTTTTGTACTTTTGTGTCAGTAAAACGTTTTTGAAATGAAGAAACTCGTGCTCATCGCCGCGCTGGCCGTATCGGCTATGGCCTGCGGCCCCCGTTATGAATCCGTGAAAGGAGACCCCCTTGAGGCAAAGATCTATACCCTGGATAATGGCTTGAAGGTTTATATGTCCGTGAACAAGGACCAGCCCAGGATCCAGACCTACATTGCCGTCCACGCCGGCGGCAAGGACGACCCCTCGGACAACACCGGCCTTGCTCATTACCTTGAGCACATGATGTTCAAGGGCACGGAGAAATTCGGCACGCAGGACTATGAGGCCGAAAAACCCATGCTGGCAAAGATTGATTCGCTGTACGAGGTTTACCGCACTCTTACGGAGCCTTCGGAAAGGGAGGCTCTCTATCATCAGATAGACTCCATAAGCCTTGAGGCATCGAAGATTGCCATTCCCAACGAGTACGACAAGCTTATGTCCATCATCGGCTCCGAGGGCTCCAACGCCTTTACTTCCAACGACGTTACCTGCTATGTGGAGGAAATCCCGTCCAACCAGGTTGAAAACTGGGCGCGCATTGAGGCCGACCGCTTCATGAACTGCGTGTTCCGCGGCTTCCACACGGAGCTTGAGGCTGTGTACGAGGAAAAGAACATGGGCCTTACGGACGACAGCGAAAAGGCCATCGACGCCCTTGACAGCATGCTCTTTGTCCACCATCCTTACGGCACGCAGACTGTCATCGGCACTCAGGACCACCTGAAGAATCCATCCCTCAAGGCCATCCGTCACCAGAAAGACACCTATTACGTGCCCAACAATGTGGCCATCTGCCTATCCGGAGACTTCGACCCTGACAACATGGTGAAGATAATCAAGAAGTACTTCGGGGAGTGGAAACCCAATCCCGCGCTTCCTGCGCGCAGCATTGCCCCGGAGGATCCCATCACCGAGCCCAAAGTAAAGAATGTGCTTGGCTATGACGCCGAATTCGTGATGCTTGGATGGCGCACGCCCGGAGAGTCTTCCCCCGAAAGCGAAATCGCCGAAATAGCCAGCTCAATCCTCTACAACGGCAATGCAGGTCTTGTAGACCGCAACCTTCTCCAGTCTCAGGAAATCCTTGGCGGAGCGTTCTTCTCATATGGGCGCTCGGACTGGGGTCTTATGCTTGCCGAAGGTACGCCCAAGGACGGCCAGAGCCTTGAAGAGGTGCTGGAGCTCCTCCTTGACGAGGCCGAAAAACTCCGCGAAGGAGAATTCTCAGAGGAACTTCTGGAGGCCGTGAAGGCCAATTACAAGCTGCAGGCAATGCAGGGCCTCACCTCCAACCGCTTCCGCACCGGTCTCTTCATGAATTCCTTCATCAACGGCACATCCTGGGAATGGGAGGCCGGAAAACTGGACAGGATTGCCAGGATCACCAAGGAAGATGTTGTGGCATGGGCCTCGAAATACCTCCCCGAAAACGGCTATGCAGTTGTGTTCAAGCGTCTTGGAGAGGATAAGAGCATAAAGAAGATAGACGCTCCCAAGATTACCCCCATCTACACCAACAGGGACAAGCAGAGCGCCTTCCTTGCCGAAATCGCCGCCACGGAGCCCGCACCCGTTGAGCCCGTATTCGTGGACTATGAAAAGGATATGACGGTGGCCGATTTTGCCGGCCTCAGGCTCCTTTACAAGAAAAACGTGCGCAATGACATCGCATCTCTTGCCTTCCGCTATGACAGGGGCTCCGACAACGATCCCGTGCTGGACCTTGCCGCAGACTATTTCTCATACCTTGGCTCCGAGAAGTACAGCGCAGAAGACTTTGCCATGAAGCTCTACGGCCTCGCCTGCTCGGCTTCCCCCCGCGTTGGCGGAAATACCACGTCTATCTCCGTATCAGGCCTTTCGGAGAACCTTCCTTCGGCCCTGGAAGCACTTGAGTATCAGCTGAGGAATGTTGTCCCGAGTGACGATATCCTTGAAGAGCTCAAGGCCGACATCCTCCGCTCCCGCGAAGACTCCAAGAAGAATCAGAGGGCATGCAGCAGCGCCCTTCAGAAGTACCTCATGTACGGCCCCGAGTACGTAAAGGCCGGGACGCTTTCCAACGCGAAGGTAAAGGCCCTTGCTTCGGCCGAAATCCTTTCTTCCCTCAAGGACCTCCTTGGGAAGCAGCATACCATAGTATATTATGGCCCGGCATCGCTTGAGGATGTGAAGGAGATGCTTTCCAAGTATCATCCCGCAGAGGGTCTCGAGCCCCTTGTGAAGACCCATCCCGCAAAGCGCCTTACTCCTTCGGCCAAGGTGTTTGTGACTCATTACGACTCCCGCCAGTTCAATTACGTGCAGTACTCGGACCGCGGGGAAGAGTTTTCGCTTGCCGAAGCCCCCTTCATAGAGCTTTTCAACGAGTACTACGGTGGCGGCATGAACGCAATAGTGTTCCAGGAGATGAGGGAATCCCGCGCCCTGGCATACGGTGCCGGCGCCTGGCTGTCGGAGCCCGCGTTTACCGGCGACACTTATTCCTTCCGCGCCTACATCGCTTCCCAGAACGACAAACTCCGGAAGGCCGTGGAAGGCTTCGAGGAAATTATCGAAACCCTGCCCGAGGCCCCCGAGAACCTTGAAATAGCCAAGACCTCCATCCTTGGAAAGCTCCGCACCCAGCGCGTGATAGGGGAGCAGGTCCTCTACAATTATCTCCAGGCGCAGGAACTCGGCCTCACGGAGCCCCGTGAGAAACTCCTCTTTGAAAAAGTTGACGCCCTTACCATGGAAGACCTCAAGGCCACCCACGCCAAATGGATTGCCGGCCGAACCTACAACTACTCCATCCTTGGCGACACCAAGGACCTTGACATGGCGTATCTCAGGACCCTTGGGCCTGTGGAGACCGTTTCGCTGGAAGAAATTTTTGGATTTTAGAAATTTCTATAAAAATTTATTGCAACTCAATAAATATTTATTATATTTGCAAAAGAAACCAAATTCTTTTGCACTATGATATCATTATGGTGGGCCGGGCTTGAACCGGTAATGAAAATCCTGTGGGTGGTAACTCTTGCAGCAACCCTGATTTTCCTCATTCAGAGCATCCTCACTTTTGTGGGAGCAGATGCCGACACCTCCGCCGACTTCGACCTTGACATGGACGCCGACATGTCCATGGACGGGGCAAGCCTGTACTCTTTCCGCAACTTCGTGAACTTTATCCTGGGCTTTGGCTGGAGCGCCATTCTCCTTAAGCCTTCCGTGGAGTCCTGGCCGCTTCTCATCATCATCTCGGTGGTGGTGGGCGTAGCGCTTGTTGCAGCCGTCATGTACCTTTTCAAGTGGCTTGCAAGCATGCAGCAAAGCGGCAACATCGTCCTTGAGAAGTCTGCCGCGGGTGCCGAAGGTACAGTCTACCTTACCATTCCCGCCGCACGCGAGGGAAAGGGAAAGGTCCAGATCTCCATCGGCGGGGCGGTGCGTGAATACGACGCCCTGTATGAAGGGGAATCGGCCCTTAAGAACGGCACTCCCATCAGGGTTGTGGATGTCCTGGACTCCAACACCGTACTTGTAGAAGAAACAAACTCATATACCGTATAAATTATGCCTACACTAACTCTTATCCTCATCCTTGTGGCCGTGGTCTTCGTGACCCTGGCTGCCATCCTCAGGCGCTACAGGCGCTGCCCCTCAGACAAGATTCTGGTCATTTACGGTAAAACCGGACGCCGCTCTTCGGCCCGCTGCATCCATGGCGGTGCGGCATTTATCTGGCCCGTGTTCCAGGATTACGCATACCTGGACCTCAAGCCCATCTCCATTGAATGCAACCTCACCAACGCCCTTTCCAAGCAGAACATCCGCGTAGACGTTCCCTGCCGCTTCACCGTTGGTATTTCCACGGAGCCTGACGTCATGACCAATGCCGCAGAGCGCCTCCTTGGCCTTTCCACGGACAGCATCCAGTCAATTGCCACGGATATCCTCTTCGGTCAGCTGCGTCTTGTGATCGCCACCATGGACATTGAGGAGATTAACGCCGACCGCGACAAGTTCCTCGCCAGCGTCTCCGCAAACGTTGAGGCCGAACTCCGCAAAATCGGCCTTAAGCTCATCAACGTGAACGTCACCGATATCCGCGACGAATCCGGCTACATCGAGGCCCTTGGTAAGGAAGCCGCCGCAAAGGCCATCAACGACGCAAAGAAGAGCGTTGCAGAGCAGAACCGTTACGGTGAAACCGGTAAGGCCAATGCCGACAAGGATACCCGTATCA
>JAFVDC010000149.1 GCA_017478685.1 Bacteroidales bacterium
AAAGATTCCGTATTGCATGGAATGGAGTGAAGCGCCTTGGCATATTCTGCCGTAACGCCGGCCAGTTCCTCCAGCCGTTCGGGATGGTCGGCAATAATCCTTCCGAACGACTCCTTGCCTTGAATCCGCTGGACAGTCATGCCGTAACGCTGCCCGTCCGTTACAAACTCATAAGGTTCGGCCGATGGAATCCCCATTTGAAAGACTGCCTTGGAGCGTAGAAACTCCTCCTCCGCCTTGCTGGCAGAAATGCCGGGTTTATTCAACTTAAGGATTACGGAGTCGTCTGTCTTGTTGTAGTAGGATTCCCCGAAACCCCCTCCGCCAAAAGATACCCATTCATGAAGGTCAACGATTTTTGCTTCCATCGTACAATTATTTTGTGCAAATATAAGAAAGATTTCTTTTGAAAATACAAGTGCTGGCATATTCTCAGGGAGTTCCCGCTGGCGGGTCAGTCTACCACATGCCGTTCCACAACCTTGGCGCCTTCATAAACAAAGAAGGCACCGCTCCACTCGGTTTCCGTGCTTCGGCCGAACCATCGGTCAGGATGCCCACGGCAGGCATTCTTTGCAGCCTTGAGGGCACTTTCGGCATCGGGGTGGGGAATCTTTACGGCGGTGTCCTTCGGCCTCTTTACAGGCTTTCCCGGAAGGTAAAACGGCCGGTCATAGCGCCGGGACCAGACATAGTCCGGGATCTCGGTGATAGGCGGGGCGATAAAAATGGGATCATGCGTTGTCATGACCCCAAAGGTAAACCTTGCTTGTGCCAAACCGCTGCGCAGTTCCTAAGACTACAAAGTCCTGGATTTGTTTTGCAAAAAAACAAGTTTTTCTATATTTGCATTTTATGTGACGCCATTAAATTCTTGGAATATGAAACTGAAAAAGAGAAAACTCAAGCACGCGGCGATATTCTTTGTCTGCTGGTTTGCCTTCCTGGTCCTTCTTGTGGATGGCATTTTGAAATTCCAGACGCTGCTGGACTACGTTGGTTCTTATATAGTGCTGGAGGTGTCGCTGATACTTCTGGTTCTTCTCCCAACCCTGGCGGTGTACATATTCACAAAGGAGGAGTAGCGCACTGCTAATCGGCATCTATATAACTGATGTAGCTGCCCCTGACGCATTTCCATTTGCCGCTCTCAAGGAGTGTTATCCGGTCACCGTAGACACCGCTTATCTTGTCGCCGTTGGCATCGCATGCATACCAATAGGTGCCCTGCTTCACACCCCAGCAGCCATTGAAGTAGATCCAGGGATTCTCATAGGAGTATGTCTCCACCTTTCGGCCGCTGCAATGGAAGATGTCCCAATAGCCTGAGGAGCGAAGGACGGCGACATATCCATACGGATAATACACGATGTCTTTGCCGTAAATGCCACTGACAAGGTCTCCGTTTTCATCGGCCAAATACCATGTGTTGCCGCGCCTGACACGGTAGTAGCCGTTGTAGAGCAGGTTGATCTGGTCTCCATACAGGATTGAATAGCCGTCCTGGTAAATTTTAATGGTGCGGCCGGACAGCCGGACATAACAGCCGTTCCAAAGGTCCTGCCAATCTTCCTGGCAGGGTACGGCCTTCCTGGTGGTGAGCTGGTGTTCCGTGTCTTCGAACCAGAGGTCGTACTTGTCTGAAACTATATATTGGGCCCCTGCCATATAACAGACAGAGAGCGCGAACAAAATGGTAAGGATGCGTTTCATAGGGCTTGTGGTTTAATGAGTTAACTATGTGCGAATACTGTGCCAGCGGTTAGTTTTGTTTTGCCGCCAATTCGCTCGGCCCTGGCTTTCGTCATGCCCGGCCCCGACCGGGCATCTCACGTACTGGTACTCGGCGTGCACGTTTTCGGCCCGAAATGCGTCTGTTCAGTACCGGCGGGTACTCGGCGCGCACGTTTTCGGCCTAAAATGCGTTTGTTCAGTACCGGCGGGTACTCGGCGTGCGCGTTTTCGGCCCAAAATGCGTCTGTTCAGTACCGGCGGGTACTCGGCGCGCACGTTTTCGGCCCAAAATGCGGCTGTTCAGTTCCGCCTGGTACTCAACGTACACGTTTTCGGCCCAAAATGCGTCTGTTCAGTACCGCGCGGCACAAATGTTTGGCTGTGTGCCGGATAATTCTTACCTTTAGGCCAAGAATAAGCCGCAACTTATGGTACCTGTAAGTTCAATAGTAATGTTGTCGGTGAATGCCTTTCTTGGCGTTGCCGTACCCGTTTGCCTGGCATTGTTTCTGGTGAGACGGTATCACGCCAAGGCTTCCACCATCCTTCTTGGCGCGGGCACGTTCATAGTTTTTGCCCTAGTCCTGGAGGCAATCCTGCATCAGGTGGTGCTCAAGGGGCCTCACGGGGCGGCTATCATGGGCAATACGCTGTGGTACGCCCTGTATGGCGGACTGGCCGCCGGCTTGTTTGAAGAAACCGGCCGGTTCCTTGCCATGACTTTCCTCATGAAGAAGGAGCCCGCCACGCGTGTTCCGGCTCTGGCTTACGGGGTGGGGCACGGCGGCATAGAGATGATTCTAATCTTCGGCCTTACCATGATAAGCAATCTGGTCATGGCCCTACTTATAAACACCGGACAAACCGACATCATTTTTGCTCAGGCCTCGGCCGAAGCCGCGGCTCAGGTGCAGGTGCAACTGGATCAGTTGCAGGCAGCGGGTGCCGGAACATGGCTTCTAGGGCTATGGGAGCGTTTTTCGGCCCTTATTCTTCATCTGGGCCTTTCCCTGATGGTATGGACGGCCGTTTGCAAACGCGGAAAATGGCTGTGGCTGTTCCCTGCGGCCATTGCCCTGCACGCGCTGGTGGATGCCGGCGCCGTGATACTCCAGCAGTCCGTAGGCATTGTCCCGCTAGAGATTATCATCACGGCCGAAGCCCTTGCCGCCGCCGCCATCGGCTATATGGTCACGAAGAGGAGCCTTGCTATTTCCCCAGAAAATCCGTTGGGGTGATGCCGGTGAGCTTTTTGAAGAGGCGGGTGAAGTGGTGCGGAAATTCGAAGCCAAGGAGGAGGGCGGTTTCGCCCACGTTGTGGCCGTTCATGAGGAGGGTTTTGCCCTGATCAATCACAAAGGCGTGGATGTAGCCGATGGCCGTGCCGCCGGGGGATTTGTGACTTACGTCGCCCAGGTACCGGGGGGAATAGGCCAGCCGGGCGGCGCAGTATTGCACGGAGGGGATGCCGGTTTCCATTTGCCTGCCTTCCAGATAATACTCCCGGAGGAGGTTGTGGAAGCGTTTCAGGATGTCCGACGACGCCTTGTCTTCCTTTGATATTTGCCGAAGATATATTCGCTGGCAGTATTCCAGGATAAGCCGGATGTATCCCAGGATGACGCTTCGGAGCGCAGGGGAGTCCTCGTTCTCCTGAAGTTCGTGCCTTAACTGCGTGAGAAGCTGGGTGATTCGGCCCCACTCGGATGGCTCCATTTTCAGTGTCTCGATGGCAAAGTAGGAGAAGAATTGGTAGTCCTTCATCTTTGCCTCAAGGTCTGTTCCGCGGATGAGCTCCGGGGAGAACAGCAGGGCCCAGCCATTGATATAGAGGTCCTCGCCATTGTCTTCCTTGCCGCCGATCTGGCCCGGCTCTGCGGCGAAGATGGAGCCTTCGGCGGCGTCGAACATCTTCATTCCGTACGTTAGGTGCTTTGGGAAATTCCGCTGGACGAAGAGTCCGTAAACGCCGTATTGGTTAAGGCTGGTACGGACGGGCGACACTTCGTCGTAGTGGATTACGCTGACCAGGGGATGTAGCTCCGGAGCCCCTACTGAGCGGGCGTACACATTAGGGTTTGTGATGTGAAGGATGTTCTTCATTACGCTTGAAAAGGTATGGATTTTTGCAAATATAGGGATAAATCTGCGATATTGGTAAATACTTGGCTAAAATAGGTAAGATAATTAAGGGAAGGCGGGCTATCTTTGCAAAAAATTGAGATATGACCATCCGGAATTTCATTACAGTTTCCATGGCGGCGCTTATGCTGCTTGCATGCAAATCAAACAAAAACCAGAATATGAGTACACTGAATCTTACCAAGGAGTGGGACAAAACCTTCCCCAAATCAGAGCTTGTGAACCACTGCAAAGTCACCTTCCATAACCGCTATGGAATTGAGCTTGCGGCCGATATGTATGTGCCCGGATCCTTCGCTGACGCTCAGGATGACAATAAGAGCGCTCAGGCGGGCAGGCTCCCCGCCATTGCGGTGAGCGGCCCCTTCGGTGCAGTGAAGGAGCAGAGCAGCGGCCTGTATGCACAGCACATGGCCGAAAGAGGATTTGTGGCCATTGCCTTTGACCCTTCCTGTACCGGCGAATCCGGCGGAGAACCCCGCAGGATGGCATCTCCGGACATCAATACGGAGGACTTCCTGGCAGCCGTTGACTTCCTGTCCAACTGTGACATTGTGGATCCTGAGCGTATCGGCATTATAGGTATCTGCGGCTTTGGCGGAATGGCGGTCAATGCCGCAGCACTTGATCCCCGCATCAAGGCCACGGTGGCTTCCACCATGTACGACATGAGCAAGGTGAATGTTGAAGGGTACTTTGCCAGCGAGGACACACCCGCACAGCGTCAGGAGAAGCGCCGCGCCCTGGCTGCCCAGCGCACTAAGGACTATGCCTCAGGAACTTATGAGCGTGCCGGCGGTGTAATCGATCCGCTCCCTGAAGATGCTCCCTGGTTTGTCAAGGACTACCACGCCTATTACAAGACACCCCGCGGCTACCATAAGCGCAGCGGCAACTCCAATGATGGCTGGAACGTCA
>JAFVDC010000150.1 GCA_017478685.1 Bacteroidales bacterium
ACTACATTTAATCTTGGAAACTCCACCCTGGACACTAATTTATATCTATCTGAATACCAAATAGATACACTGCTATAAAGTCATCAAAATTGGTTAGATAATTGTCCCATTGCCCGCACGAACTTACACTAACGCACAGGCTTACGCTTCGTAAGTCCGCTCACGTTACCCCCTCCCAAACCCTCCCCTCGGGGGAGGGCTTTTTGTCGCTACGCTCCGAAGTCCCTTCGATTCAAGCTTTTACAAAACGCCGGGCACCTAACGTGTTATCACCGGGTACTCGGCGCACACAAAGACGCAATTCCATGAAGGAATTAAGGCCGAATCCGGAGAAAATTATTATATTTGGAGGTAAATTACCTGAAAATGAAAAGATTACTACTACTTCTCAGCACTGCTCTCCTACTGATGTGCTGCCAGGCCCGCCAAGGCTGGGTGAAGGTGGAAGGCAACATATTTGTGGACCCTCAGGGGAAAGAGCTCGTTTTCCGTGGCCTTTGTTTCTCGGATCCCGTAAAACTTGTGAATGACGGCCAGTGGACGGAGCGGTATTTTGAGGAGGCCGCCTCATGGGGAGCAAACGTGGTCCGTTTTGCCATACACCCTGCAAACATCAACAAGATGGGCTGGGAAAAGACTTTCGAGGTCATGGACCAGGGCATAGAATGGGCCGAAAAACATGGGCTATATGTGATCATGGACTGGCACTCCATAGGCAATCTCAAGGAAGAGCTCTACACAAATCCCATGTACAACACAACCAAGGAGGAGACTTTCAGATTCTGGCGCACGGCTGCCAGCCGATACAAGGATACACCAACCGTGGCGCTATACGAGATTTTCAATGAGCCCACCGTCACAGGTACGGGAGAGTGCTCCTGGACTGAATGGAAAGAAATTCAGGAACAGATCATAGACACGGTGCGCACCTACAATCCCAATGCGGTATGCCTTTGCGCAGGGTTCAACTGGGCTTATGACCTTACGCCCGTAGCCACTGAGCCCATCGACCGGCCGAATGTAGCCTACGTATGCCACCCCTACCCCATGAAACGCCCGCAGCCCTGGGAGGAGCAGTGGGAAAAGGACTTCGGCTATGTTGCAGACACCTATCCCGTAATATGCACGGAAATTGGCTATTGCCTTGAAAATGAACCGGGTGCCCACATCCCCGTCATTTCCACGGACGTCTACGGAGAGCATATCACCAAGTACCTTGAGAGCAAGGGAATCTCCTTCACCGTATGGTGCTTTGACCCTCACTGGGCCCCCACCCTCATAAGCGACTGGGACTTCACCCCCACCACGCAGGGACGCTTTTTCAAGCAGTACCTGCAAGGACTCTAAGAAGTCCGGGGCCAATGGTTTTTGTTTTTCTCGGAACTCTTTCTTATATTTGACTATTAATACCACATGATAATGAGAAACATACAACCACTGTTCACACTTTTGTGCGCCGCCCTCCTGCTTCTCATGGGCGTCACCCGGGCCGGAGCCCAGACAACCGTTACGGGCGTGAATGTCACAAAATACGAGGCCACGTCCATGGATACCCAGCCTCACATGTTTGTTACGCCACTTGTGGCCGATGTAAGTTTAATCCAGGGAGCAGCCAATGTCTTCAAGACCCAGGGGACCATCACCATCCCCGAAGCCCCCGACACCAAGGATACAAAACAGCTTGAAGCCTATGCCGGAAGGGCCAGGGCCGTTATCATGGACGGCATTGAAGAGCTCAAGGCCAAGGCCCTTTTTGAGTTCTCGGAAAAAGAAGGCGCAGACCTTATTGTGGGGCCCACCTACTCCGTTACAACTGACAAAAGTGAGGGCAGGGTGATTTACCTTACCGTGAAGGTGAAGGGCTTCCCGGCCAAATACACCAACTTCCGCAGCCTTAAACCTTCGGACAGCACCGTGGTTTATCTCAACACCATGCTGCGCCAGGGAAAGGACGTTAAAATTGTAACTTCCACGGAAGCATCACTTGAAGACAGGACCAAACAATAAACCATGACCATGAAAGTTAAGTCCATCATAGCGGCGGCGGCACTCCTTCTGTGCGCCATGCCTTCACTGAAGGCCCAGACCATTGATTTCACAGGCGTTACCATAAATACGGAACGCGTAAAGAAAACCTACGACCACCAAAACATGCTGTTCATCACGGGTTGCTATGACATTAGTTTGGAAAAGGCTGACGTAGACTATAACACCGTACAGCTTGGCGTCCGTTATGCCAGCCTGTGGAAATGGGGCTTCTATGCCGGCGCCAGCATAGGCGTAAACGGCATCCCCGCAAAACGCGAGTACGCTGGAGGCTACACATACTACAAGGATTCTCCCAAAAGGAATCCCCGCCTCACAGTAACTGCCGGAGGGATGGTGCGTCTTGGAGAAGTGGTTTCACTTTACTTCGGCAGCGGAATCGGGCTCACCCAGGCGCTTGTCAAAACAGAGGATGCCGGCTGGAAACAGGATGTCTCCGTCCGTCTTGGGCCTCTTGCCGATGCCGGCATCAACCTTGGCTTCGGCCATGTGTGCGTTCTTGCCGGCGCCACATACAATTTTGGCGAATACCAGCAGATACTTGTGAACTTAGGTGTTGGTTACAGGTTTTAGCCGTAGAATGTAAGCGCCTAAAATACAGCAAATTATGTAAAATCCTCCCCCTCTGGATCAGGGGGAGGGTTTTGTATAAGCATCTATCTATCAATAAAATACATTCTACGGGCTTACCCTACTATATATTTTCCAACGCGCGGAATCTTCTGGATAAGGACACAGAGGATGGCCGATGCCGTAAATGAAATCACGGCAATGGCAAAGACCTCCACGGGGGTGGTCCAAATGCCAAGAATGCCTTGGGCTCCGCGGCCAAGAAGGGAGCATATCCATGTGGCAACGCTTCCAAGGATGAGCATGTGGCCAAGGTACATGCCGTAACTGGCCTTGGAAACGGGCAGGACAATCTTCCTGTAGAAGGGACTTTCGGCCTTGATTTTACGGAACAGGAGTATCCAGGCAATGGTCATGAGGGCAAGGCCCAGGGTGTCGTTGAACCAGGTGGTTTCCCATATTGCGGCGCTGCCTACGGGGCCGGAGACGGGGAAAGCGCCGTGGGCGTCGGCCTGGACAAAGGAGTAGAATCCCGCGGCGGCAATTGTGAAGCCGACGGCAAAAAGCGGCAGCGCCATGGCAAGGGTTTTACCCCAGCTGAGTTCCCCCACAAACTTCCGGAAATACAGCCCCAGAAGGAGATACCCAATGAAGCCGCTCATGTAGTAGAAGGTGCCGTAGGTGTTCCAGCTGGCCTCCCCCCAAAGCGGATACTTTGCGATGTTTGGAATGCCGAAGGGGCCGTAAACCACCTCTCCGGGCCCTCCGGCCCACATGCGGATGTAAGGGATGACGGTGGTGAAAAGCCATATTCCAAGGTAAACCTGAAGTTCCCGCTTGCCCACTTTTTCGGCCCAGGGGGAAAGAAGCGGCATAAGGAGATACACGCCAAGGAGCATGTACACAAACCAAAGATGCCCGGCGGCGTAGTTGAAATTGAGGAGGAAGTCCTTGAAGTCATGCACGGGGTCTCCCCACACGAAGGCATAGACCAGGGTCCAGACAATGAAGGGGATGAGAACGCGGATTAGCCTGCGCCTGAAAAACTCCCCGGCCGAATAGTGTATGGGAAACTGAAGATAACTGGATGCTACCACAAAAAGGGGCACACAAGCCCTTGTGAAGCTGTTCAGGATGGACACCCAAATTGCATCGGTCTTGGTGAGGATCTGCGCCCCTCCGTCCCCGAAATAAAATACCTCACAGGCGTGAGTGCTCATCACAAAAAGACAGGCCACAATCCTGAGCCAGTCTATCCAAATTTCCCGCTTGTTATCCATGGTGTGTTCTTTTATGCAAACTTACAAAATAATCGGGAATCTTTTGTGCAAATATCATTATCTTTGCACTAACACTAAAACTTAAGCTTCAATGACAAACAATAGCAAAAGGCGCCAGTGGAGGCCCATTATCGAGGCCCTGGTGTTCCTGAGTGTCATTTTCCTGGTCTTCGGCCTGCTGAGTTGGAAGATGGGTGGGGCAAACATGCTCAAAACCCTCATGAACACGGCCCACGACCTTCTCCTCAATACGGTGTTCTACCTGATGGGTATTACGGTTCTCACCGGGGCGCTGTCAAAACTGATGTCGGAGTTTGGCGTTGTAACCCTCCTGGAAAGGGTTCTGAGGCCGCTCATGAAGCCGCTTTACAATCTTCCCGGCGTGGCAGCCCTTGGCGGTGTCATGACTTTCCTTTCAGACAACCCCGCCATCATAGCCCTTTCAAAGGACAGGAAGTTCGCATCTTATTTCAAGAAATACCAACTGATTTCGCTCACCAACTTCGGGACGGCTTTCGGGATGGGTTTTGTGGTGATTATCACCATGATAGGCTACGGGCAGATGACCGCCGCCCTGATTGGGCTTGCGGGCGCCGTCTGCGGCTCCATCATCTCTACACGCCTCATGCAGCGCTCCTGCCTCAAGGCTTATCCGGAACTGGACAGCCCCGCGGTGGAGGATAGCGTTGCCCTTGAGGCCGAAGATGAGGCTTCGGCCGATGAACCCAGCCGGAGCATATTCATGCGCTTTCTGAACGCTGTCCTTGATGGCGGAAAGAACGGCGTGGACCTTGGGCTGCAGATAATCCCTGGCGTTCTTATCATTACCACCGCGGTTATAATGGTCACCTTCGGCACAGGGCCTTCCGGCGTTTACGACGGCTCTTCCAGCCAGGGCGTTCCGGTTCTGCCGTGGCTGGCCGAGAAGATTCACTGGGTGTTTGAATGGCTCTTCGGCTTCACTCACATGGAGCTGATCGCCTTCCCCATGACTGCCCTTGGCGCGGTTGGTGCGGCCCTCGGGCTTC
Source organism: Bacteroidales bacterium (assembly GCA_017478685.1). The sequence continues at coordinate 4,925 of JAFVDC010000150.1, forward strand.
TCCCCACTTTCAATGCCGCGGGCATCCTTGACGGAAACGCCATCGCGGTCTTCACGGCCATCGGCATGTGCTGGAGCGGCTTCCTCTCCACCCACACCGCCATGCTGGACTCCCTTGGTTACAGGAAAGCCATTTCAAAGGCCATTGGCGCACATGCCATTGCCGGCCTCTGCGCGGGCATTATCGCCCACTTCCTGTTTCTGCTGGTGGGGCTGGTCTGACCACGCACGTTTTCTAGGCGGGCGGGCCGAGATGCCACCCTACCTCACGGAAATCCGTAACCGGCGTGAGGAGCGGTAATCGGCAAAAATAACTATCTTTGTGATTATGAAAAGGATACTGGCAATAGCGCTGCTTTCCCTATGCGCCCTCACCGGTTGGGCGCAGGAGGTAATTGTAATAGAATCCGCATGGCTGCACCGTATAGATTCCATTCTGGTGGTTTCTCCTGAGGGTAAAACCTGTCAAAGAGAGCTGCCAACCCTTATCCTTCTGCACGGATTTGGCGGGAATTACAGGGACTGGAGCACTCACGCAGACCTTCAGGGGCTTTCCAACAAGACCGGATTCAGGTTCGTGTGCCCGGAAGGCTTTGAAAGAAGCTGGTATCTCAACAACGCCAACCCCTCAGGCATGCAGTGGCGGAAGTTTTTCTGGGAAGAGTGCTGGCCGGCGCTTCAGGAGAGGTTCGGCCTAAACCCTGAGCGCACATTTGTAGACGGCCTATCGATGGGAGGGCACGGCGCAATGAATCTGTTCCTGGACCACCCAGAGCGCTTCAAGGCGGCAGGAGCCATGAGCGGGATACTGGACCTTCGGCACTCCGGAGGCTCACGGGAGATAATCCCCGGCATATTAGGCGTAGATGACATTGAGGCCGATGTCTGCCAGAAGGAATCGGCCGTAAACAGGCTGGGAAGGCTACGGGAAACAGGCTCTGAAGGCAAGCTGATGGTGATTTCCTGCGGCACCAAGGACAAGTTCCTGAAGGCCACGGAAAGTTTTGACGCACGCTGCCGGGAGGAAGGCCTGAGGTGCGTCGCCATCTACTCCCCCGCCGCCCACCGCTGGCCGTACTGGGTGAAGGCCCTGCCGTATCACCTTCAGTTCTTTATGGCCGAACTGTAAGCACCACGTATTCGCTGCGGGTGCCAATCCTGAACTTGCCGCCCCAGATTCCAAGCCCGGAGGAAATGTAATACCGGGTATCCCCTTTTTGATACGGGCCGAACGCCTTTTCGTACATTGCGTCCGTGACCCAGTTGCCGGGCCAGACCTGGCCGTGGTGGGTGTGGCCGGAGAACTGGAAATCGGCCCCGGCCTCCTGAGCCTGCCCAAGGTTATACGGCTGATGGTCAAGCACTATGGTGAAGGTACTGTCCGGCTGGAACAGTTCCCAGAGGGCTGCACGACAGGGGTTGGAGAGGTCGTCGCGGCCGATAATCCGGATGCCTTTGTCAATTACCGCCCGGTCTTTAAGGAGCGTGATTCCGGCGCTGTCAAGGAAACTCCGGGCCTCATCCGCACCTCCTATGTATTCGTGGTTCCCGAGGCAGGCGTATACGGGGGCATTGATCTCCCGGAATATGCTGCTGTAGTTCCACTCAATTACTGGCCTAATATGGCCGTCTACAAGGTCTCCGGCAATGAGCACAAGGTCCGGGTTTTCGGCATTAATGAGCCCCACCCAACGCCTCAGTTCCTTGGCGCGGTTGTGATAGCCGGCATGGAGGTCACTGGCAAGCACTATCTTAAGCGGCTTTTCCAGCGTCTTGTCCGTCCGGATTGTGATCTCCTCCCTGTACTTGTGATGATAGTGGATCCCGCCGAAAACAAGGATGAGAGTCACAAGCCCCGTGACCGCTGCAGTTCCCGGCAAGGAATTGAACATGAAGGTCTTCGGCACAATATGGACAAGACGTCCAAGGTCCAGCGCCAGGAAAATAAGGAAGACATAGAGGAACGCGATGAGCCAGGATGTCCAGACCTCATAGGTTACCGCTCCAAGCACAAGTGGCATAGTGTCCCTGAACTTGAAAGACGGGAACATGAGAAGAAAACACATCACCCACAGGCACGCCACGGCCCATTTCCACCCCTTAGCAAGCGGGAGAATATGCCACAGCCTGAATGCGGTGTAAGCTATGGCCGCCCCAAGCAGCAGGAACAGCAGAACAAACGGTATAAGTCTTTGCATGGCTGCAAAGATACTACTTTTATACGTGTTTCGCTCCCGCCGGGCAATGACAAACACGTTTTGGGCCGATTTTGTGTTATTCGCTGCCCATTTGGGCAATGAACAACACGATTTGGGCGTTTTTTGCGTAAACCGCTGCCCGGCAGAGGTCCGGAAGGTAACTGAGAGTGCCGAAAGCAGAATTATTTGAAAATCAGAAATTAAAGCCGTACCTTTATAGCATGAAACAGTTATTTATATCGGCTTTAATTCTTTTGGCAGCGTCTTGCGCCGGAAATTCGGATTGGACATTAACCCAGGACAGCACTGGAAAATCCTACCCCGCAGAGGTTCCTTCCACTGTGGCGGCGGTGCTTCTTGAAAATGGCCAGGAACTTACCCCTGAGGCCCTTGAGGGCAGTTTTACCTACTCTACTGTGCTTAAGGCCCAGGACCTTTCAAAGTATTACTCGCTTCGCTTTGACGGCCTTGGATATTATGCCGATATATTTTTCAACGGGGAGAAGATTGCATCCAAGGATACAACCTTCGGCGTATTTGCAGTGCATGAATTCGATGTCACGCCCCTTGTGAAAAAGAGCAACCGCCTTGAGGTGAGGCTTGAAAGGGCCAGGCCCGGAGACCTCAACCATGGCTGGGTAGACTGGAGCCCCGCTCCGGAAGACGCCTCCATGGGTCTTGTGAGGGGCGTCACATTCCGCTCTCACGGCGCAGTGTCCATCAAGGACATGTACGTTCATCCTATCCTTAACAACACCCTTGACAATGCCCGCATTGAGGTGAGGGCCCTTCTTGAAAACCATTCGGATGCTCCCGCGGAGGTTGTCCTGAAGGGCGTGGTGGAAGGCCGGGAATTCATCCACAAGGCATCCCTTGCCGCCCGTGAAACCAGGGAAGAGGTCTTTGACGCCCTTGAAATTGCAAATCCCCGCCTTTGGTGGACTCATGATCTCGGCACCCCGGAGCTTTACAGCATGAACCTCAGCGCCTTCATTGACGGCGCCATCACAGATGATGCTTCCAGGACCTTCGGCATAAGGAAATTCACCTCCCGCCTCAACGAAAACGGCCACAGGCAGTACACCCTCAATGGCCGTGACATCCTTGTAGCCGGTGCCGGCTGGGCCGATGACCGCTATCTCCGTGACACCCATGAAAGCATTGAGCATCAGGTGAACATGGTAAAGGACATGGGTCTCAACTGCATCCGCTTTGAGAATATCTGGGGAAAGGATTCTTATGTATATGACCTCTGCGACAGCAAGGGCATCCTTGCCATTACGGGCTTCAGCTGCCAGTGGGAGTGGGAAGGCTACTGCGGCATCCCCCACGATGAAATGTACGGCTGCATCAATGATCCCGAGCGCAACGCCCTGGCATTCCGCTACTTCAAGGACCAGATGCGCTGGATACGCAATCACCCCTCAATAGCCTCCTTCCTCACGGGCAGTGACCGCATTGCAAATCCCCAGCTTGAGCCCCTTTACTTGGAGGAATTCAAGGCCCTTGGACTGGAGTTCTCATATATCTGCAGCGCCGCTTCAAAGGTGTCGCTGGCTGGCCCTTCCGGCAACAAGATGACAGGTCCCTACGAGTATTGCGGCCCGGAATACTGGGTCAATCCCAAGGCTGCGGGCGGCGCGCTCGGCTTCAATACGGAAACTGGTATCGGCCTCAATATGCCCCAGTATGAATCTGTGGTGAAAATGATCGCACCCGCAGACCGCTGGCCGGTGGGCAAGGCCTGGGACGCCCTGTGCACCGTTGCCGGAGAAGGCATGCACGACACCCGCGTAATCAAGGAAGTGGTTGAGGGCCAGTACGGAGAACCCTCCAACATAGAGCAGTTTGTCTCCCGTGCCCAGGCGGCCGACTACACCGGAACCCGCGGCATGTTTGAGGCTTTCCGCATTAATATCGGCAAGGCTACCGGCGTTGTGCAGTGGATGCTCAATTCGGCCGTTCCCATGCTCTACTGGCAGTTGTACGACTGGTACGGCATCCCCACTGCAGGCTACTACGGCACCAAGAAGGCCATGCAGCCCGTGCAGCTTCTTCTCCAGTGGGAAGAGAGAAAACTGTACGCCGTGAACGGCACCGCCACCGGAGGAAAGGATGCCAGCCTTGAGTGCACCGTGCGCATCTTCGACGCCGCATCCCATGAGATCCAGACCGTTCCCGTAAGCGTTACGGTTCCGGAAGGCACTTCCGTGCCCGTTATGGATCTTCCTGTGGGCCAGGACCTCTTTGTGTTTGTGGAGGGCGGGGCCGATAACTTCTACGCCGTACCCGCCCAGGGCAATGTCCACGACTATGAACATTCAATCTGGTTCCAGACCCCCATCAGCACATATGCAGGCCTCCAGTACGTGACACGCCTTCCCGCTCCTGACCTCAAGGTCACGGAAGACGCAGCCGGCAACGTGACTATTACCAATGACTCAGATACAGTTGCTTGGCAGATTGTCCTCAAGATCCTTGACCGTAACGGAGAACTGGTTCCTGAGGCCTTGTGGTCAGACAACTTCTTCTCCCTGCCTCCTCATTCCAGCAAAACCGTCTCCCACACCGGCAAGGGCAAACTTGCCTGGAGCGCCGGACTGTAAGGACGGTCCGCGAAGCTAAGGCGGCGCTACTTGACGTGGGCCTCAAACTCAATCTTCTGGCCCTTCACAAGGTGGTCGCACTCGATGGAGGGCTTTGAGGCTTTTGTGGCGGGGCAATCAATTGTTACCCAGGTGGATTCTCCGGGCATGAGGCCGCGAAGATTGTAGCTGCCGCGCACGCCGTCAACGGCCACCCAGGCATCCCTGTAAATGGGAGCCACGCCCACATTGGAAATGAGCACAGATGCGGAAACGCCGTCATTTACGCAGAAGTCCTTGACCTCGAAGCTGTACCCCATGGACATTGCGGCTTCCTTGATGCGGGCCTCGGTCTGTTTTCCGGGTTGGTCGTTGCCGATTATGAAGGTCATGTGGACCTTTGCCACAAGGTCTTCGAATTTTCGGCCATGCATGCCTTCCTTGTCAAGGGCGTGCTTTTGGTCATAGGAGGAGTAATAGCTGAATTCACCGCCGGCAGGGCCTTTCTTGTACCTCTCCAGGCCGAAGAAACGCCATCCGGACCAGTTGTATCCATCCCAGTCCTCGCACATGAAGGAGTCGTCAAAGTTGCCGAATCCCAGGTCCAGAAGATTCGGACTTGAGTGGAACGGGGCATATTTGCTGTCCGACGCATCAATGGAGAACAGCCACGGGGTATCCTGGAACCACTGATCCATGAGCGGCAGGAATTCGGCCTGGAAGTCGTGGGAGGGAAAGGTCCGGCCTATGATGCAGGGGCCGTCGTAGATATGGTATTCCGCCCAAAGGCCGAATCCGATTTCCACAAAGGCCAAGCGGGGATCGGAGTCGTAGCGCTGTGCAAAACGCCTGTGGAACTCCTTGTGGAAACGCTGGAGTTCTTCGCAGCGCCAGTCCGGGAATTCAGTGTTGCGGCCCTCGGACTTGCCATTAGTGGCTTCATATCCGGGCCAAGCTTTGATGTAATCCGGAACAGCGCAGGAATGACCGGGATAGGTGTAGCGGAAGCGAACTACGGCCTGGTGGCCGCGGGAGGCTACATCGGCCAGAAGATTATCCATCACGCTCCAGTCGTACACATCCTTTTCCCGACAGACATCGTTATACAGCATGTAGGAGTACTCCAACTGCACGTAACTCTTTGTCTTGGCGCTGCTGGTGGTCCAGAGCACGATACCCGTCATGGGCTGCACGCCGGTAATTGACGCGTCCAGCGGAACGCGTTCTCCCGCAACCGGCTCATGCGGGGGTTCCCCCTGGCAGCCGCAAGAACCAAGGGTCAGAACCCCGGCGCAGAATATTAGGAAAAACTTATTCACGGCTGAAGATGAACACGCAGCTGATTGCCGCCACGATACCCACTATCTGTGCCACGGTAGGGACGGCCGAATAGAGGATGAGCGAAATCACGCACATGATGACGGGGGCGCAGGCATCGGCCAGCGGAGCCACTATCATGGCCTTGCCGTAACGGTTGGCGTAGACCAGCGTAAAGGCGCCTATAGCGTTGAGAATCTGGACGAAGAACACCTTCCAGACCTCCCCTGCGCCGTATGCCGACAGCGATTCTCCGCCGCCCATCAGAAGCGCCACGGGAATTAAGACCACGGCCGAAATTGCCATGTACACGAATACGCTTTCGGCATCAGGGGTGGAATTGTTGGCAAGTTTCATGACAAAGGCCTGGATGCCCCAGAAGACGAACACCACGGAGGCGTACAGGATCCAAATCCAGCTTGAAACCACGCCGTCCTTGCTATCCGGGAGCGCAAAGCATACCAGGGCCACAAACGCCAGCGCAATGCCCACATACCCAAGTTTGGACACCTTCTCCTTCAGGAAAAGGGCCGAAAGGATAACCGTAACGATAGGCGCCACGGAAATCATGGGCATGACAAGATATGCCGGGGCATAGTCCAGCGCCAGGAACAGCACCAGCTGACCGCCGGCGCCAAGAAGGCCCACTCCCATGCTAAGAAGGGCGGGCTTGGAACGCACGTCCAGCTTGAACTTTATGTTTGCAAGTGCCACCAGTGCAGGCGGAACCATGCTAAGGGCCCACATCACATAGACCAGGGTCTTGGGCAGGACAGTCTGGTCTGAAAACGCTCCCCAGATACCCCAGGTGACCATTGTCACAAGGGCGTACAGGAGCCAGGTGTTCTTTTTCTGTGCCATATTACTTTACAAACGATCCAACAAGTTTTCCCCAGTCTGAATTCTCCTTGATTCCGGTAAATTTCTCGCTACCGGGGCCCCAGGCATAGAATGGAACGGCTATGCCGTTATGGGATTCGGAGGCGAAATTGACGCCTATCAGGCCTTCCTCAAGATTTCCGTCCTGAAGGGTAAGGCAGCCCGTGGCGTGGTCTGCGGTCATGACAACAAGCGTGTGACCGTCTTCTTCGGCCCATTTAAGGACATCCCCAAGTGTGCGGTCAAAGTCCAGGAGTTCCTCCATGGCCTTGCCGATGTCGTTTCCGTGCAGCCAGTCGTCTATGCAGGAGCCTTCTATCATCATTACAAAGCCGTTTTCGTTCTCTGACAGTTCATCCAGCCCGCGGGCCACCATATGCCGGAAAAGGTCTCCCCTCTCCCCTGCCACGGGAAGATTGTCCGGGGAAAGAAGGCCGATTACGGGAAGGTCCGCGTCCATGAGTTCTTCCTCCGAAAGCGCCACGGTATATCCCGCCGCAGCCATTTCCTTTGTGATGTCACGGCCGTCCGTGCGCTTAGTGGTGAACCAGTCCAGGCCGCCGCCGGCAAGATAGTCCACCCCGCAGGTGACATAGTCCGCGATGAGGTCCTCCTGGTTGTAGCGGTACTCGTTGTGACAGCAGAAGTCGCAGGGCGTGGCATCGGCAAAATGGCAGGTAACCGCTACGCCGGTGCTCTTGCCGAGTTTTTTGGCGTCTACCAGTATTGAGTACAAGTCTGTGGTATCAGCAGCCGTACCCACATGGCTGTAGGCGGTCTTGACGCCCGCCGCAAGTGCGGTTCCGCCCGCGCCGGAATCCGTAATGAGAGCATTTGTGCACCACGTGCGGGAAAGCCCCACGTGAGTAAAATTGTCCAGGTTGAGCTTGCCCTTATTGAGCACCCAGGCGCAACTCACCTGCTCCAAGCCCATGCCATCCCCTATCATGAAAATGATGTTGCGCACCTCATTGGTCTGGGGCGGCTCCTGCACCTTCACAACATCATAGGTGTGCTGGGTTTGGTAATACTGGAGCTGCGGCTCCCCCGTCTCCTTGCAGGAAAGCAGCAGCATGGCTGCTGTGGCTATTAGAACAGTTCTTTTCATTCCGGGCGGTTAATTCTATGGTTCACACAAAATTACTAATAAAACATCTAAACCGCAACCCGCAACGTTTCATTTTGGTTTCGGGTGCTTTCATTTGAAAACCGGGCCGATTTTCGGGGGCGAAGTGAGTTTACCGCTTGTAAAGGTACTTCATAAGCGGTGCGGCCATGAGGGCCTGAAGGATCTTGTTGCTATCCAGAAGTTTACGGACAAACTGAGGTTCAAGAAGAAACACTTCTATGTCTTCCGTAGCGTCCAGATGCTGACCGCTCACTTTCTCCACACCAACGGCCAGGAAACTGTGGGCAAGATTGGTACTGGTTGCCGGATTGGGAGACAGCACCATCCACGGCGTCCATTCCCCGCCCGCAAAGCCGGTTTCCTCCAAAAGTTCGCGTTTAGCAGCCTCGAGAGGCGTCTCCCCATCTTCGATAACGCCGCAGGGCAACTCAAAGCATGTATTTCCAAGCCCGTGCCGATACTGACGCTCCATTACCATGAGGCCATCCTTGGTAATGGCAACCACGTTTACCCAGTCCGGATACTCCAGCACATAGTATTCATTGTTAACCCTGCCGTCCGGTAGCCGGGCAACGTCCCTTCTGGCCGTGAGCCAAGGCCGCTTCACAAGATATTCCGTGGAGAGAATCTCCCACTTTCCATCCTCATTGATGGCATTGTCCAGATTGTATTCCATACAGGATGTAAAGATACGCTTTTTGAGGACGCAATGCAAATGCCCAACTTACCTCCAACACGGTCATCTGCCGTTTTTGCATCTAGAAAGGGCAATCTGGCTGCAAACACGGCGGTAGCATTTGGGCGAGGTTGGATTTCATACGACCAACGACGCCCAACGAAATGCCATTTAAATAGCCTGTGAGCCACAACGCCCGGGCGAGGCTGGTTACTTAATAACCAGCCTCGCCCAAAAGTACTACCAACCTCGCCCGAGTAGGTTTAGGTTGACAAACCGCCCAAAAGAAATGTCCACGGTATTTCATACCAGATAGGATATCCGGGACCACAAAAAAGCATGTAACCTATTGAATTATAAAAAAAAACGTAAATTTGCAAAACCTAACTGCAGTACTGACATGAAAAAACTATTTAGCACTATTACGCCGCTCGTTTTTGTAGCCATCCTGCTTCTTTCGGCCTGTACAAAGGAAAACCTGAGCCAGCGCGGTTTTGACATGAACTTCCCGGCTCCAACCCAAACAATTACCAAGGTAACGCTAAACGACGCTCAGCGCGGATACCTGGAAG